>JBMTDJ010000062.1:0-12880 GCA_049431945.1 Candidatus Nanopelagicales bacterium
TGTCGGTCACGCCGCCCAGCGGATTCGCCTTCAGGCGTCCGGCCGACATGGTGGTCCGCGTCTAGCAGCGCGTGCACGAATTCCGCCCCTTATCGACGCTAAGGAGCGCGTTAGCGTCGGTTACGGGCGGAATCGGTGCACGTATGCAGGCGCACGCTCAACGTCGGGGCGTGATCTCGCCTGAGCCGCGCTCGATGAGGTGCGTGGGGACGAGGTGTACGCCGTCTGCTTGCGGATCCAGGGCCAACTCCGCCGCTAGGGCGCCGATGCGGTGGGCATCCTGGGCGACGACAGTGACCCCCGGTTGCAGCAGGTCAGCGAGTTCGAAGTCGTCGAATCCGACGAGGGCGATCGAGTCGGACAGACCTCGGCGCTGGAGGACGGACACGGCCGTCATCGTGATGATGTCCTGAGCGGTGAAGAGGGCCGTCGGCGGAGCCTCGAGATCGAGCAGTTCCTCGACGTGGGGCTGGGCTGAGGTGCGCGTGGCTCCCTCGCGTCTCACGAGGCGGGGATCCAGCGGTATGCCAGCTGCCTCCAGGGCAGCGACGTATCCGGAGTAGCGGCCACGCGAGGTGTAGATCGAAGGGTCACGACCGATGTAGCCGATGCGTCGGTGCCCTTTGGCGATGAGGTGCTCGACCCCTTCGCGCGCACCGTGCTCGTTGTCGATGAGGACCGTGGGCACCTTGAGATCCGTGACGGGTCGGTCGACCAGCACGATGCGCGAGCCCTGGGATACCGCGACACGCAGGTGCCGTGCATCGGACTCGGTGGGCGCTGCGATGAGCGCATCGACCTGGCGCGCCGCGAAGGCCGCGGCCATATCGCGCTCGCGCTCGAGGTCGAGATCCGTGCTTGACGCGAACACGGCAACCCCGCGCTGGCGAGCGATGTCTTCGATGCCGCGCAGCACGGTGGCGAAGAACGGGTTGCCCGCGTCCTCGAGGAGTACGCCGAAGGTGGCGGTGCGACCATCAGCGCGACGCAGTGCCGTGGCCGCGGCATTGGGTCGGTAGCCCAGAGTGTCTGCCGCCGCGCGCACGCGGCTAGTCACCTCCGGCGAGACTCCCTGCTCTTCGTTGACCACGCGAGAGACGGTCTTGAAGCTCACCCCAGCGAGGGCGGCCACGTCCCGCAAGGTAGGGCGGCGTACGGGCGCCCCTGAGGGGCTTGGTAACGAAGCCATAACGGACTCTCTCCCCTTGCCCAAAAGCCTTGACGTATACGTGACGCAGGCCATAGAAAACCTTCACGACAACGTTGTCAAGATCTCGACCCCAGCACGATTGAGTAACGGGCGGCGCCGCCGCCTTGCACCCCGGGGCACATCGCGACAGGTTGCGTAGACCCCCGGGGTCACCCGACCCCCAATGAAGAGGAGTTTCTTCATGGCACGTGCATTTACCGGTCGCCGGATGGCCTTCGTGGCTTCCGCCGGCGTGCTGGCACTGGGCCTCGCCGCATGTGGCGGTTCCAGTGACAGCGGCTCGTCCAGCTCCGCTGCTCCGGAGTCGTCCGCTGCGGAGACCTCCGCTGCGCCGGCCCCCGACGGCGAGCCCGTCAAGGTGACCCTGATCACCAAGGACTCGACCAACCCGTTCTTCGTCGCCATGCAGGCTGGCGCGCAGGAGGCTGCTGCAGCCCAGGGCGTCGAGCTCACCATCGCTTCCGGCAAGGAAGAGGGCGACGACCAGGGCCAGATCGACGCGATCGAGCAGGCCATTGCCCGCGGTGACGCTGGCATCCTGATTACGCCGATGTCGGTCAACGTCAACGCCGCGATCGAGCAGGCCCGCGCTGCTGGCCTCTACGTCATCGCGCTCGACACCCCGACCGATCCGCCGGACGTCGTCGACATCACCTTCGCGACCGACAACTGCCTCGCTGGCGAGGCCATCGGTCAGTGGGCTGCCGGCTGGCTGAACGGCGAGAAGGCGACCATCGCCGAGCTCGTGATCTTCGACGATCGCGTCGTCTCGGTCGACTACTGCCGTGCCAACGGCTTCCTCACCGGCATGGGCATCACGGTTCCCACGCTCGAGGACATGGCCTCCCCGGCCAAGACCGGCACCTACAGCACGGGCGCGGGCGGCGACTACGAGATCGTCTGCCTCGAGGCCACGGGCGCCAACGAGGAGGGCGGCCGCGCGGGCATGGAGAAGTGCCTCGCTGCCAACTCCGACATCAACGTCGTCTACACGATCAACGAGCCCACCGCCTTCGGTGCTGCTGAGGCCCTCAAGGCCGCCGGCAAGACCATCGGCGAGGACGTCATCATCGTGTCCGTCGACGGTGGTCTCGCGGGTGTCGAGGCTGTGAAGGCTGGCGAGATCCAGGCCACCTCGCAGCAGTACCCGCTCCTCATGGCGAGCCTCGGCGTCGAGGCCATCGCCACCATCGCGGCCGGCGGAGCCCCGCCGCAGAACACCTCGGCCAACGGCCAGTTCTTCGACACCGGTGTGAAGCTCTGCACCGACACGCCGCAGGACACGGTCACCTCGGCCGAGCAGTGGACCGCGCAGCAGTGCATCGACAACGCCTGGGGCTAAGCCTCTAGGTGAGTAGTCGACGGGCGGGGTGGCTTTCGCGAGAAAGCCACCCCGCTTCACTACATACCGCTACCCTCGGATCACCCTGATTGCCGGAGGATGACGTGAGTCAGAGCACCCCTACGACTGCGGTCGACGAGTTCGCCGACCACACGAAGACGCCGATGCAGCGCGTCCAGTCGACTCTCCATAAATACCCGTGGGTGAGCCCCTTCGTCGTGCTCGCCCTGCTGATCGTGATCTTCACGGTGCTCGGCTTCGTCTTCGATGTCGGCTCGCTGGAGAACTTCTTCAAGCCGGGCACCGTCTCGCTGATGCTTCAGCAGACGGTCATCGTGGGCACACTGGCCATTGCGCAAACCATCATCATCCTCACGGCTGGCATCGACCTCAGCATCGGCGCGATCCTCGTCTTCGGCCAAATGGTGATGGCCAACCTCGCGGTCTACGCGACTGCCTCCAACGTGCTACCCATCGCGGGACAGAACCCCGTCCTCGCGGTCTTCATCGGCATCCTTGTCGCCACCTTGGCCGGTGCGCTCAACGGCTTCCTCGTCGTGAGATTCAACCTGCCGCCCTTCATCGTCACCCTGGGCACGCTGAGCATCTTCACCGCGCTGACCCTCATCCTCTTCAAGGCCCGCACCATCCAGGGCAAGGAGATGCCCGAGTTCATGCTCCTCATGAACAAGGACTTCCAGATCCTCGGCATCGGCATCACGCTCGGTCTGCTGGTCATGATCGGCCTCTACATCCTCTTCGCCTACGTCCTCCGCGGCACCGCGTGGGGTACCCACGTCTACGCGGTCGGCAACGACCCAGCCGCCGCCGAGCTCTCAGGTATCAACGTCAAGCGCGTGCTCTTCAGCGTCTACGTGGTCGCGGGCGTGGTCATCGGCATCGCCGCCTGGATCACCATCGGTCGCACGGGCTCGGCGAGCCCCAACGTCGCTCCCGACATCAACCTCGAGACGATCACCGCGGTCGTCATCGGTGGTACATCGCTCTTCGGTGGTCGCGGGCGACTCTTCGGCACCCTCATTGGAACGCTCATCATCGTCGTCCTCGACTTCGGCCTCTCGTTGGCCGGATTGGACCAGGCTTACCGCGTCCTAGCGATCGGCATTCTCGTCATCGTCGCCGTCGCCGTCGACCAGTGGATCCGGAAGGTGAAGGTATGACCGCCACGACAACCGCCCAGCCGATCGTCCAGGGCAAGAGTCTCAACAAGTCCTTCGGCCGCGTCGTCGGCCTCGCTGACTGCAACTTCGAGCTCTACCCGGGCGAGGTCTGCGCGGTCGTGGGCGACAACGGCGCCGGCAAGTCCACGCTCATCAAGTGCCTGTCGGGTGCGCTCACGCCGGACTCGGGCGAGATGTTCGTCGGTGGCAGCCAGGTGTCCTTCAAGTCGACCAATGACGCGCGGGCCCACGGCGTGGAGACGGTCTACCAGACGCTGGCCGTCGCCCCGGCTCTTGACATCTCGGAGAACCTCTACCTCGGTCGTGAGGAGCGCAAGAAGGGCATCCTGGGCACGATCTTCCGCAGCCTCGACAAGAAGGGCATGCGCAAGGCCGCGACCCAGAGCCTCAATGAGCTCGGCGTACTCACGGTCCAGAACATCACCCAGCCGGTCGAGACGCTCTCTGGCGGCCAGCGCCAGGCCGTCGCCGTGGCTCGCGCGGGTGCCTTCGGGTCCCAGGTCGTCATCCTCGACGAGCCGACCGCAGCCCTCGGTGTCAACGAGTCGGGACGCGTGCTCCAGCTCATCAAGGACCTGCGTGCCCGCGGGATGAGCATCATCCTCATCTCGCACAACATGCCGCAGGTTTTCGACGTGGCCGATCGCATCCATGTGCAGCGCCTCGGACGCCGCGCGGCTGTCGTCACGCCCCAGTCGCATACGATGAACGACGTCGTGGCGATCATGACCGGTGCGATGACGATTCCGGAGTCCGAGCAGCAACTGGGTCCGGTGCGCTGAGCCTGCGCTATCGATAGAGCGCAGGGCGATCCGGCAGGTCAATCGCCTGGGGTCCCTGGGTGATCGCCGTGACCGCGGCGTTGGCTGTGATTGTCGCGAGCAGCCCGTCCCATGCCGTGGCCCCGCTGGTGCGCCCGAGGTGCGTGGCTTCGACCCAGGCCTGGAGCTGACGGCGATACGCGTCCTCGAATCGGCCGAGCCAGAGTTCGGGGACATCGTGCCCGACGGCGCGCTGGGCGCGCCGGGTGATGTAGGCGCCGTCGCCCATCTCGACGGTGCCGTCGCTTCCGACGACCTCGCAGCGCACCTCGTAGCCGTAATCGGCATTGACGAAAGCTTCGATCTCGACGATCGCACCGCCCTCGGTCGTGAGCAGGACGATCACCGGGTCGAGTTCACCCTCGGGCGTGCGCGGACCCGGTTTGCCGGCGACCACCTGGACGGTGGCGTAGTCGTCATCAAGGAGCCAGCGGTTGATATCGAACTCGTGGATGGCCATGTTCGTCATCGTCATCGCCGTCGCCAGACCGTACGGCGCGGATTCGTTGCGATGCACGTTGTGGACGATGAGGGGTTGACCTACTGTTGCGATCGACTCCTTGAGGGCGACGTAGCCGGGATCGAATCGCCGCATGAATCCCAGCGAGATAAGGCGACGGCCCAGGTCGATCTCCGCATCAACCACCGACTGGGCATCGACGACTGAGGGGGCTAGGGGCTTCTCGCAGAGGGTCGGGCGCTGGGCATCGAGGCAGAGCAGCGCTTGCTCGGCGTGGAGACCATCCGGGGACGCGATCACGACGGCATCGCTCGACGTGATGAGCTGCTCAACGTTCGGCGCGACGTTCGCCCCGAGTTCATCCGCCAAGGAGTTGGCCCGCGCCAGATCGGCGTCGTAGAGCCACGCGACATCGGCCCCGGAGATCTCGCGAGCCAGGGATCGAGCATGCGAGGTGCCGATGTTGCCGGTTCCGATGACGCCTACGCGCAGGAGGTCCACGGGCGCATTCAACCAGCGTCCAATTCCGGTTGCGCACCAGCGTCGTGGCGAGGCGTCGGTGCCTGTCAGCACGTAGCATCGAGGGATGCACCGGACGGTGGCGATCGCGCTGGCATGCGGCACGGCGATGCTGGCGGCCCCGCCCTCGGCGGCGCAGGTCCGCCCCGATGCCCAGCCCGCCGACGTTCAGATTCGCGCAACGACGAGCCTCACCCTGGGCACCGCGCTGCCGGATACAGGGGGACTGAGCGCCTATGGCCCGGCTACCCAGGCCGCCGTGGGCTTTGCGGTGGCGGACGCCAACTCCGTCGGTGGGGTGATGGGTGCCGATGTCACCTTGATCGCCGGCGACTCGGGAGGCACGGGATCGCGCACGTTCGCGCGCACGCTCGCGGCCATGCCTGAGGCTCAGGCGATCGTCGGTCCGCTGTCCTCCGCGCTGGTCCTGGACAATCTCGACGCCGTAGATGGGCGGACCATCATCTCGCCGGCCGCGGTGAGCGCAGGCCTCTCCGGGGTCATCGCTCGCACCGTGCCTGCTGAGCCGCTTGCTGGCGCGATGCTCGCGACATTAGCGAAGCAGCGGGGTGCTCTCCGCCTGGCGGTCGTCGGGCCGCGCTCGCAGGAGGACCTCGTCGATGCGGCACTGGATCGCTCGGCCGATGTGCAATTGGCGGCCGTCAGCGTCGTGTACCCCAAGCGGCAGCAGGCCGCGAAGATCGCGAAGCGCATCGCGCGCACGAGTGCTGATGCGATGCTCCTGGCGTCCGGGGCGGAGACGACAGACATCCTCCAGGAGTTAATCCGTCGCGGTATGCCGGCGCGCATCTTCCTCGCGCCGGTGGCAGCGGACAGCGTCGATCCGCGGCAGCTCAGGAGAGGCACCCTCGATGGCGCGCAGGCAGTCGAGCTCGACCTGAGGGTGCCCCGGTCACTCCAACGACGCCTTGCCGTCACCGTGCCCGATGCGCCGCAGACCGCCTACGCTGCCCAGGCCTACGACGCCGCGGCCATCGCGATCCTGGCAGCAGAGGCGTCGGGCATCCTCCTCGGGGAGATCACCGCTGAAGGCATCCGCACGGCGCTGCCGTCAGTCACGTCGGTGGGCGAGCCCTGCAAGACTTTGGTCCGGTGCCTCCGACTCCTGCGCAGCGGGGCCGATATCGACTATGTCGGCTACGCCGGTCCGTACGACCTCGATACCGCTGGTGACCCTGAGGCTGCCCGCTATCTGGTCCGCACCTACGGAGCGGGCAACAGGCCGGGCTCGTCAGCGCGCCCTGTTGCCTACCCCTGAGTCGTGGTGGGATAGCCCCATGGATGTCGCGGCCGACTTCGTGGTGATCGGCAGCGGAATGGGCGGTGCGACCCTCGCCCATCGGCTGGCCGAACGCGGGCTCGACGTCGTCGTGCTCGAGCGCGGGCATCGCCTGCCCAAGGAGCCGCAGAACTCCTCGCCCGAGGCAGTCTTCGTCCAGCGCCGCTACAAGCCCGATGACACGTGGTACTCCGTCGATGGCACGCCCTTCGCGCCGGGCGTGCACTACGTCGTAGGGGGCAACACGAAGGTTTACGGCTCCTCGCTTCCACGATTGCGTGAGCGTGACTTCGAGGAGACGGTCTACCCCAGTGCGGTGTCGCCGGCGTGGCCTTTCAGCTACGCCGACCTCGAGCCCTACTACGTCCAGGCCGAGCGGCTCTACAACGTGCACGGCTCACCTGCACCCTTCGAGCCGTGGCGCAGCGAGCCCTATCCCTACCCGGCTCTCGCGCACGAGCCCTACGTCGCCGAGACGCTGAGTCGCCTGGAGCGGCAGGGAGTGCATCCCTCGACCACTGCGATGGGCGTGGATCTGCGCCCCGGTGGCCGGTGCATCCGATGCGGCACGTGCGATGGCTTCCCGTGCCGATGGGATGCGAAGTCGGACGCGGAGATCTGCGCACTCGACCCGGCGTTGGCAACGGGTCGGGTGCGGCTGGTCGAGGGCGCCTATGTGGACCGCATCGAGGCCGATGCGTCCGGGCGCATCGTTCGCGCCGTGGGCAGCGTCACAACCGGGAATGGGGTCGATGAGCTCGACGTCCGCGGCGGGGTGTTCGTGCTGGCAGCCGGGGCGGCCAACTCAGCCGCTCTGCTCTTGCGTAGCCACGTGGCGAATTCGTCTGGGCTGGTGGGTTCGCGCTATATGGTGCACAACAACACCCACATCGCCGCGATCGATCCGCGGCGTACCAACGATGTCGTCTTCCAAAAGACCGCCTGCGTCAACGACTTCTACGACGACATGGGCGACGGCTATCCCGGCGGCACGCTCCAGTGCATCGGCAAGGTCCAGGCATCGATGATGAAGACGCATGCGACGCGTGCGCCGCTGTCGGTCCTCAAGCCCATGGCGGCTCGCAGCATGGAGTGGCTGGTCATGACCGAGGACACCCCTGACCCGGCGAACCGCATCTCCCTCGACGCCGCGGGACGCGTGACGGTGTCATGGATCCGCACGAACTACGATCGCCATGAGCTCATGCTCGCCAAGGCCCGGGCGTTGCTCAAGGGTGCGGGGTATGTCGCGATCTTCGAGCAGCGCTTCGACATCTCCATGAACTCTCACATGTGCGGCACGGCCGTCGCAGGTGAGGATCCAGCATCAAGTGTTGTTGATGGCAACTGCCGGAGTCATGATCATGACAATCTCTACATCGTCGACTCGTCCTTCTTTCCGTCGTCGGGTGCCCAGAACCCGGCCCTGACCATCGCGGCCAATGCGCTGCGGGTGGGTGATCTCGTGACGGCCTGAGCGCTAGCATTGAGCGCTATGCCTGCCGATCCGCTCTATCTCATTGCCGTGATCAAGCCGCGCATGGACATGGCCGAGACGGTTGCGGAGAGGCTTCGCCACATGCGCGATGAGACCCGCGCCGAGCCCGGCAATCTCTTTATGGAACTCGTGGCGGGCGATGATCCGCAGACCTGGCTCATGCTCGAGAAGTTCACTTCCCGTGAAGCCTGGGAGCACCACATGACGTTGCCCCACGTGACCGAGGGCAATGCCTTCCTCGCCGACAAACTGCGCGAGCCGACCGAACTCCGGTTCTACACCGAGAAGTAGGGCTAGCGCACGGGGGACAGGTCGCGGACAGCTTCGATGATCGCCTCGGATGCTTCCCAATTGAGCATGTGCCCTGCGCGTGGGACCCACCACGCCTGGGCGCCGGGTATCGACTCGGCGAGTCGCTCGGACTGCCACGGCGGTGTCGTGGAGTCCTTGGTGCCGCACAGCACGACCGTGGGGACAGTGATCTCGTGCAGGCGATCGCCGCGGTCCTCGACGGTGAACGCGTCGAGGATCGGCAGTAGCGGCTTATGGTCGGCGGCTCGGAAGGTCTCAAGGAAGACCTGCACCATCGCGGGAGACGGCTCGTCGCCGCACAGGCCGGCACCGAAGATCGTCCCCATGGCGTCGTTGCCCACTATCACCTGGAGTGCACCGGATTGGATGAGCGGGATTTGGGCCTTGTTCTGCGGCGCTCCGCGCAGGACATCGCCCGAGAACGTCGACATGAGGATGAGTCCGCGCAGCCGCTCGGTCACCCCAGGCACGTCGAGCACGGCGGCGATGGCGAGGAAGCCGCCCATCGAGTGGGCGAGAAGCACCGCGTCATGGGCATCGACGTGATCGAGCACGGCGAGGTAGTCCTCCGCCATTGCGCGCGTGCTGATGCCATCCGACCCGATCGTGGACTGCCCATGTCCGCGCTGGTCAAACGCGACGACGCGATAGCCGCGCTGCAGGAGCATGTCCCAGATGACGCTCCACTCGATCACGCTCATGTAAATGCCGTGGGCGAGGACGACAGTCGGCCCTGACCCGGCACTCACGACCCGGATGCGGGTGCCGTCCGGCCGCTCGACGAAGGACGTCTCGCCCTGCGGCTCGCGGCTGAGGACGTCGTAGGGATAGGGGTCGGGGTTGCGGCGGATGGCCTCGGCTCGCTGGCGCACGGCGGCGGCCCCGACGAGACCGAGTGCGATGGCGAGCCCGACGGCGGTGCGGTAGCGCATAGGGCGATCGTGGCACGGGCGGTGCCTGTGCGCGCCCGATCAGACCAAACTGAGCGCTCCGCGAGGGCGGTCAGCGTGGTGGTCCGCCAGGGCCAGGGCCGGGCCGCGTGACGAAACTCGGTGCGATCTCCGCGACAAATCGCCGCGGGATGACCGGCCACGACCGGGTGAGGATGTAGCAATACGTGCCCGCCGGGTACTCCGGGGTCACCTGGGTGCGTCCGTTGGCCTTGTCCAGGTTGCCCGCACCCTTCTTGTAGCGATAGTCCTGCTCGAAGGTCCCGTCGTACGTCCCGCCAGGACCGCTGGGTCGCGTGCCGGATCTGAGGATGTAGGACGAGCGCAGCGTCTTCAGGCCGCTTGTGGGATCCTTCGCCTTCCTGTAGCCCCGGGGAAGATAGATGGGGAATCCGTCGCCCGCCCAGCCGATGAGTGGCGAGTGGCGCGAAGAGGAGAGCGTGTCGATAAGGCCATCCGGCATGCCGTGGTAGTGGTAGGCGCCGGTGGGCTGCACGTGGGCATGGCTGCTGTCTAGGCCGAGGTCGATGCCGTCGCCGAGAGCGTTGTACTGCCAGTCGCCGTTGCGTGCTCCGCCCCACCATTCCGCCGCGTACGGGTCGAACACGACGCCGTTGAGCGCGATGCCGAAGGGCTGCGGGATGGAGTACGCGGTTGACGCGGAGGCCTTGCGCGGCGAGGCTGGCAGGGAGATGTCGTACGACTGCGCTGAGATGGCGTTGGGGTTATGACTGTTGGGGAACTGCCCGGTGGCGTGATTGGGCAGGCCGTTGGCCACGATCCGCCGTATGCCGTCGCGCACCGTGACTCTGACCCGGCACCCGGTCTGGCGGTCGACGATCTCGTAGTCGCCCATGACGTCGATCACCAGGGAATCGGCCGCTCGACTCGGCCGCGCTGACACGAGCAGGCCCGTCGTCCCGGCTGCGGTGACGGTGAGTGCCCCGGCCAGGCCGGAGAGTAGGAAACCGCGTCGGGTGAGATCGCGGGTCGAGGTCATGCCGTCGAGGGTGGCAGCCCTGGGATCGGATGTCCACGGACTGGCGCAGCACTTACCCAACTCGAACATCCGGGTGCTTGGATATCCCCATGCGCGCTGCGGACTGCCGGGTCGAGGATCTGGCCGCCATCGTGTCGGAGCAGACCGACCTGGCTGACTATCCCCTCAGCGATCGCGTCGAAGCAAATGTCCTGGTCTATCAGGCGCAGGTGCTGCGCTTGGCCGATCGCGGTGCAGCGCTCGCCGAACTTGCGCGTGCCCTGCGTGACGGGCCGGGTGTTGTCATCATCGAGGGTGCGGTGGATCCCGGGGTCGTGGATCGCGCGAGCGAGGCGTTCTTCGGGATTATCGACGAGCAGAATGCGGCGGGACAGGCGGTGGGAGATCACTTCGCCAAGCCCGGGGCAAACGATCGCATCTGGAATGCCCTCGAGAAGCTCGCGCTCGCCGACCCCGCGGTCTTCGTCGACTACCACGGCAATGACATCGTCGACCTGGTCTCGACCGCGTGGCTTGGACCGGCGTACCAGATGACGGCCCAGGTCAATGTCGTCAATCCCGGCGGCGCCGCGCAGGTGCCCCACCGCGACTACCACCTCGGCTTCATGTCTGCTGAGCAGATCGAGCGATACCCCGATCACGTCCACGCGCTGTCCCCCGCGCTCACCCTCCAGGGTGCGATCGCGCATGGGGACACGCCTATTGAGACCGGGCCGACGATGCTGCTGCCGCACTCACAGAAGTACCCAGCGGGCTATCTCATCGCCGGCCGCGAGGACTTCGCTGAATTCACCACCGCGCACTGCGTGCAGGTCCCCTTCACCAAGGGTGATGTCATCTTCTTCAACCCGGCCCTCATTCACGGCGCGGGCACCAACCGCACGACCGATGTCCGTCGCATGGTCAACCTCCTGCAGGTGTCGAGCGCTTTCGGTCGGGCGATGGAGAGCGTCGACCGTGAGCGGGTCGTACTCGCGATCTATCCGGAGTTGCTTGAGCGCGTTGACGACCCTTGCGCGGAGATGGCGCTGCGCTGCGCTGCCGAGGGCTACCCCTTCCCCACCAACCTGGACCGCGATCCGCCGGTCGGCGGACTGGCCCCGCCCAGCCAGGCAGACATCGTGCGCGACGCGCTGCGAGAGCGACATAGCGTCGAGGAACTTCGGGAGGCACTCAAGGAGCACGCCACGCGACGGGAGACATCATGAGCACGTTGCGCATCGGCGTGATCGGCACCGGGCGCATCGGCCGGATGCATGCTGACTACATAGCGCGACAGACCCCGGGGGCCACCTTGAGTGCCGTCAGCGACGTGAACGCTGAGTCGGCGGCTGAGGTCGGTGCGATGTACGGCGTCCCTGCCGTGTCGGCTGAGGAGGTCATCGCCGCCTCAGATGCTGTGGCCATCTGCACGTCGACGGACACGCACGTGGACTACATCGTTGCGGCGGCCGAGGCAGGCAAGGCGATCTTCTGCGAGAAGCCGGTGAGCCTGGACCTTGCCGAGGTTGATCGTGCCGCCGAGGCGCTCGAGCGCACTGGCGTGCCCTTCATGGTCGGTTTCAACAGGAGATTCGATCCGGGCCATCGCGCGGTGCGCGAAGCGGTCCTGAGTGGCCGCATCGGTGATGTGCGCATGGCCCGGGTGACCAGCCGCGATCCATCCCCGCCGCCGGTCGAATACGTCAAGGTCAGTGGCGGCATCTGGGTCGACATGATGATCCACGACTTCGACATGGCCGCATTCGTCGTCGGCTCGCCGGTCGTCAAGGTGTGGGCCCAGGGAGCCAATCTCATCGACCCCGCAATCGGCGAAGCCGGTGACGTGGATCTTGGGGTCGCCGTCCTCACCCACGCCAATGGTGCGATCACGACGATCGATATCTCGCGCGAGGCTCCCTACGGCTACGACCAGCGCGTGGAGGTGCTCGGCTCGCTGGGCATGGCTGTGTCGGACAACGAGCGCCTCAATCGCAGCGAGGTCTACCTCGCCGACGAGACCCATCGTCCGGTGCTGCCGAACTTCTTCATCGAACGCTACGAGATCGCGTATCGCGATCAGTGGCGATACTTCACCGACTATGTCCGTGAGGGGGGTGACTCACCGGTATCGCTCGCAGATGGACGCGCACCGGTCGTCATCGCCGCGGCGGCCGCGGAGAGTGCCCGGAGCGGCATGCCGGTCGAGCTCTAGATACCGCGGCGCGACACCCCTCGACCCCTACACCCCGCGGCGCTGGGCCTTGAGTCCGATGTCCATCCGCTC
>JBMTDJ010000063.1:0-12720 GCA_049431945.1 Candidatus Nanopelagicales bacterium
CCCCCCCCCCCCCCCCCCGAGTCCTGACTCACCAGCACGACCCCAGACGACACAGCGGCACGGACTCACGAAGGAAGCCACCATGGCGGGACAGAAGATCCGAATCCGGCTCAAGGCCTACGACCACGAGGTCATCGACTCATCGGCGCGCAAGATCGTCGACACGGTGACCCGTACGGGCGCTCAGGTCGCGGGCCCGGTGCCGCTGCCGACCGAGAAGAACGTCTACTGCGTCATCCGGTCGCCCCACAAGTACAAGGACAGTCGCGAGCACTTCGAGATGCGCACGCACAAGAGGCTCATCGACATCCTCGACCCCACGCCCAAGACCGTCGACTCGCTCATGCGCCTGGACCTCCCGGCCGGCGTCGACATCGAGATCAAGCTCTAGGACGATGACGATGGATAGGACAGTCAAGGGCGTGCTGGGCGAGAAGCTCGGCATGACCCAGGTATGGGACGAGAACAATCGAGTCGTCCCCGTCACCGTGGTCAAGGCGGGCCCCTGCGTCGTCACGCAGGTGCGCACCCCCGACAGCGACGGATACTCAGCGGTCCAGCTCGGCTTCGGCGCCGTCGATCCCCGCAGGGTCAACAAGCCCGATGCGGGCCACTTCGCCAAGGCCGGAGTCGCTCCGCGGCGCCACGTGGTCGAGTTGCGCACCTCGGACGCCACCGACTACACCCTGGGCCAGGAGGTAGGCGCTGACACCTTCGCCGCGGGCGAGGTTGTCGATGTGACCGCCACGACCAAGGGCAAGGGCTTCGCGGGCACGATGAAGCGTCACGGCTTCTCCGGCGTCGGCGCATCGCACGGCGCCCACCGCAATCACCGCAAGCCCGGGTCCATCGGCGCATGCGCCACTCCGGGCCGCGTGTTCAAGGGCCTGCGCATGGCTGGCCGCATGGGCACCGTGCGCCACACCACCCAGGGGCTCAAGGTTCACGCCGTGGACCCCGAGCGTGGGCTGCTCCTCATCAAGGGCGCCGTTCCCGGCCCTAAGGGCGGACTCGTCTTCGTCCGCACGACCTCGAAGGCGGTGTCGTCATGACGACAGTGAAGGTGATGACCCCCGCGGGCAAGGCCGAGGGCGACGTCGACCTCCCCTCGGAGATCTTCGACGTTCAGGTCAACGTCCCGCTGATCCACCAGGTCGTCGTGGCGCAGCTCGCCGCCGCTCGGCAGGGCACGCATGACACCAAGACCCGCGGTGAGGTCAGCGGTGGTGGCAGGAAGCCCTACAAGCAGAAGGGCACCGGCCGTGCCCGCCAGGGCTCGACCCGCGCCCCTCAGTTCGCAGGCGGCGGCACCGTCCATGGCCCGACGCCCCGGTCATACGACCAGCGCACCCCGAAGAAGATGAAGGCCGCCGCGCTGCGCGGGGCCCTCTCTGATCGGGCCCGCGAGGGACGTATCCACGTCGTGACCGCGCTGGCCGAGGGCGATGAGCCGTCGACCAAGAAGGCCCAGGCACTGCTTCTTGAGATCACCGAGCGTCCCAACCTGCTCGTCGTGGTCGAGCGTGATGACGTCGCCTCGTGGCTGAGCGTGCGCAACCTGCCCAACGTCCGGGTAGTGGCGCCTGATCAGCTCAACACCTACGACGTGCTCGTCACGGACGACGTGATCTTCACCAAGGAAGCCTTCGACTCCTTCGTGGCCGGGCCCGCCAAGGGTCGCGGCGCCAAGGCCGTCGCAACCGAATCGGAGGTCTCGGCATGAGAGTCAACGATCCCCGCGACGTCCTGCTCGCACCGGTCATCTCCGAGAAGAGCTACGGACTGCTCGACGAGAACAAGTACACCTTCATCGTCGCGCCGGACGCCAACAAGACGCAGATCAAGATTGCGGTCGAGCAGGTCTTCGGCGTGCGCGTGACCTCGGTCAACACGATGAATCGCGAGGGCAAGCGGGTGCGGACGCGCCGCGGTTTCGGACGACGGGCGGCGACCAAGCGCGCCATCGTCTCCGTGGCGCAGGGCGACCGCATCGACATCTTCGGCGGACCGGTTAGCTAGGGCGAGGGACGAGACCATGGGAATCCGCAAGTTCAAGCCGACGACCCCCGGCCGTCGTGGTGCGAGTGTCGCTGACTTTGTCGAGATCACTCGCTCGACGCCCGAGAAGTCCCTCGTGCGTCCGCTGCCCAACAAGGGTGGCCGCAACAACCAGGGACGTATCACCACGCGTCACCAGGGTGGTGGCCACAAGCGCGCCTACCGCGTCATCGACTTCCGTCGTGCGGACAAGGACGGCGTGCCCGCCAAGGTCGCTCATATCGAGTACGACCCCAATCGCACGGCGCGTATCGCGCTGCTGCACTTCGCGGACGGCGAGAAGCGCTACATCCTCGCTCCCAACAAGCTGGGCCAGGGTGACACGGTGGAGACCGGGCCATCGGCTGATATCAAGCCGGGCAACAACCTGCCGCTGCGCAACATCCCCGTCGGCACCGTGATCCACGCCGTGGAGATTCGCCCCGGGGGCGGTGCCAAGATTGCGCGCTCGGCCGGCGCGAGCGTGCAGCTCGTGGCCAAGGACGGCCCCTACGCCCAACTCCGCATGCCGTCCGGTGAGATCCGCAACGTCGACCTGCGCTCGCGCGCGACGGTGGGCGAGGTCGGCAACGCAGAGCAGTCGAACATCAACTGGGGCAAGGCCGGTCGCATGCGCTGGAAGGGCCGTCGCCCGACCGTCCGCGGCGTGGCCATGAACCCGGTCGATCACCCGCACGGCGGCGGCGAGGGCAAGACGTCGGGTGGACGCCACCCGGTCAACCCCAAGGGCAAGCCCGAGGGCCGCACCCGCAAGGCCAAGAAGGCCAGCGACAAGTTCATCGTCCGTCGACGCAAGACCGGCAAGAAGCGCTAGGAGACGACAGTGCCCAGGAGCTTGAAGAAGGGTCCCTTCGTGGACGACCACCTGCTCAAGAAGGTGGACGCCCAGAACGAGGCCAAGAGCCAGCAGGTCATCAAGACGTGGTCGCGTCGGTCGATGATCGTCCCGGCGATGCTCGGCCACACGATCGCCGTTCACGACGGTCGCAAGCACGTGCCGGTCTTCATTACCGAGCAGATGGTCGGCCACAAGCTCGGCGAGTTCGCGCCCACGCGCACCTTCAAGGGCCATGTCAAGGAAGACCGGAAGGCCAAGCGCAAGTAGCGCTGGCGCCGGGATAGCGGAATCACGAGAGGCAAGGGGAGAGCGATGGAAGCCAGGGCCCAGGCGCGGTTCGTCCGTGTCACGCCCATGAAGGCGCGCCGCGTGGTGGACCTCATCAGGGGACTGCCGGCGGCTGACGCCCAGGCGGTGCTGCGCTTCGCTCCGCAGGATGCGAGCGAGCCGGTGGGGAAGGTGCTTGACAGCGCCATCGCCAACGCGACCAATAACCACAACCTCAACCCGGCGTCGCTCGTGGTTGCCGAGGCCTACGTCGACGAGGGCCCGACCATGCGTCGCTTCCGCCCTCGCGCCCAGGGTCGCGCCTTCCGGATCCGCAAGCGCACGAGCCACATCACGGTCGTGCTCGAGGATCTCGACGCGCGCGAGCCGGTGGCCCCGAAGAAGGCCGCTGCCAAGAAGGCGGCCCCGAAGGCTGCCGGCGAGGCTGCGCCGAAGAAGGCCGCTGCCAAGAAGGCGGCCCCGAAGGATGCCGGCGAGGCTGCGCCGAAGAAGGCCGCTGCCAAGAAGGCTGCACCCAAGAAGGGCGCCGACGAGGCGACCAAGGCTGCGCCCAAGAAGGCGGCTGCCAAGAAGGCCGCACCGAAGAAGGCTGCAGCCACGCAGGACGAGGAGAGCTGAGATGGGTCAGAAGGTCAATCCACACGGCTTCCGCCTGGGCATCACGACCGACTTCACGTCGCGCTGGTTCGCCGACAGCGCCAAGCCGGGGCAGCGCTACCGCGACTACGTCCAGGAGGACGTCGCGATCCGCAAGCTGCTATCCCAGGGCATGGAGCGGGCCGGCATCAGCAAGGTCGAGATCGAGCGCACCCGCGAGCGCGTGCGCGTCGACATCCACACTGCCCGTCCCGGCATCGTCATCGGTCGCCGCGGCGCCGAGGCCGACCGCATCCGCGGTGACCTCGAGAAACTCACCGGCAAGCAGGTTCAGTTGAACATCCTCGAGGTGAAGAACCCCGAGCTCGATGCGCAGCTGGTCGCCCAGGGCATCGCCGAGCAGCTCTCGAGCCGCGTGTCCTTCCGCCGCGCGATGCGCAAGGGCATGCAGAGCACGATGAAGGCAGGCGCCAAGGGCATCCGCGTGCAGGTGTCGGGGCGTCTTGGCGGCGCCGAAATGAGCCGCACGGAGTTCTACCGTGAGGGTCGCGTGCCGCTGCACACCCTGCGTGCGGACATCGACTACGGCTTCTATGAGGCGCGCACGACCTTCGGCCGCATCGGCGTGAAGGTCTGGATCTACAAGGGCGACGCACCGACGAGCCGCGCGGAGCGCGAGGCTGCGGCTGCGGCTGCCCGCCTCGGCAAGAGGCCCGAGCGCCCCCGCCGGGGACTTCGCCGCGACGAGGAGGCGGTCGAGGCCGCCACCACAGCCGAGGTCACCGCACCCGCAGCTCCCGCGCCGACAGAGGGTGAGGTCTGATCATGCTGATTCCGCGCAAGGTCAAGCACCGCAAGCAGCACCATCCGAAGCGCACGGGCGCTGCCAAGGGCGGCACCGAGGTGACCTTCGGGACCTACGGGCTGCAGGCGCTCGAGCCGGCCTATGTGACCAACAGGCAGATCGAGTCCGCGCGTATCGCCATCACGCGTCACATCCGCCGTGGCGGCAAGGTGTGGATCAACATCTACCCCGACCGCCCGCTCACGAAGAAGCCCGCTGAGACCCGCATGGGCTCGGGCAAGGGCTCCCCGGAGTGGTGGGTCGCCAACGTCAAGCCGGGGCGTGTGATGTTCGAGTTGTCGTACCCCAACGAGAAGACCGCGGTTGCGGCACTGACCAGGGCGATGCACAAGCTGCCCATGAAGTGCCGGATCGTGCGTCGCGACGATATTGCGGAGGTCTGATGGCTGCCGGCACATCACCCCAGGAGTTCCGCGGCCTCACGGACGAGGAGCTCGTGACTCGCCTTCGCGAAGCGAAGGAGGAGCTGTTCAACCTCCGCTTCCAGGGAGCGACGGGGCAGCTCGAGAACCATGGCCGTCTGCGCGCAGTGCGCAAGGACATCGCACGGCTGTACACCGTCATGCGCGAGCGTGAGCTCGGCATCACCCCTGTGGGCGGTGCGGCATGACCGACGAGAAGGTGAACGTGAGCTCACAGCGCAACGCCCGCAAGATCCGCGAGGGCCTGGTCGTCAGCGACAAGATGGACAAGACCGTCGTCGTTGCCGTTGAGGACCGCTTCAAGCACCCGCTCTACGGCAAGGTGGTCCGTCGCACGAGCAAGCTCAAGGCGCATGACGAGGCCAACTCCTGCGGCATCGGCGATCGCGTGCTGCTCATGGAGACCAAGCCGCTGTCGGCGACCAAGCGCTGGCGCGTCGTCGA
The DNA here is from genome assembly GCA_049431945.1 of Candidatus Nanopelagicales bacterium. GTDB lineage: Bacteria > Actinomycetota > Actinomycetes > S36-B12 > S36-B12 > Mxb001. Next base: position 5,513 of record JBMTDJ010000063.1, read on the forward strand.
GATCCTCGAGAAGGCGAAGTAGGGGAGACGACGTGATTCAGCAAGAGTCTCGGCTCAAGGTAGCCGACAACACCGGCGCCAAGGAGCTCCTGTGCATCCGCGTGCTCGGCGGCTCGGGCCGGCGGTACGCCGGCATCGGCGACATCATCGTCGCCACGGTCAAGGACGCCATTCCTGGCGGCGGTGTCAAGAAGGGCGAGGTCGTCAAGGCCGTCATCGTCCGCACCCGCAAGGAGAATCGCCGTCCGGACGGCTCCTACATCCGCTTCGACGAGAACGCTGCCGTCATCCTCAAGGGTGACGGCGAGCCCCGCGGCACCCGCATCTTCGGGCCGGTGGGGCGCGAACTCCGTGAGAAGCGCTTCATGAAGATCATCTCGTTGGCACCGGAGGTGCTCTGACATGTCTGGCCTGTTCGTGCGCAAGGGTGACCTGGTCCAGGTCATCAGCGGCAAGGATCGCGGTATCACCGGCAAAGTCATCGAGGTCTTCCCCGAGTCCGACCGTGTGATCGTCGAGGGCGTGAATCGCATCAAGAAGCACACCCGCGTGGGACAGAACAACCGCGGTGCCAAGACCGGCGGCATCATCACGACCGAGGCCCCGATCCATGTCTCCAATGTCATGGTGGTGGATCCCGAGGACAACCGGCCCACCCGCGTCGGCTTCCGCAAGGAGAAGGTCGAGAAGCGCCGCCCCGACGGCAGCACCTACGAGGCGACGCGCAGCGTGCGCGTCTCCAAGCGAACCGGCAAGGATCTGTGATGACGACGACGACCCAGACTCAGATGCCGCGCCTCAAGGCGCGCTACCGCGAGGAGATCGTGCCCGCGCTGCAGGAGCAGTTCTCGTTCGAGAACATCATGCAGGTCCCGCGTGTCACCAAGGTGGTCGTGAATATGGGCGTGGGCGAGGCAGCGCGCGACTCCAAGCTCATTGAGGGTGCGATCCGCGACCTGACAGAGATCACTGGCCAGCGCCCGCAGGTGACCAAGGCACGCAAGTCGATCGCACAGTTCAAGTTGCGCGAGGGCATGCCGATCGGTGCACACGTCACGCTCCGCGGCGACCGCATGTGGGAGTTCCTCGATCGCCTGCTGTCGATCGCCCTGCCGCGCATCCGCGACTTCCGCGGCCTCTCGCCCAAGCAGTTCGACGGTCACGGCAACTACACGTTCGGCCTCAATGAGCAGTCGATGTTCCATGAGATCGACCAGGACAAGATCGACCGAGTCCGCGGAATGGACATCACGGTCGTCACGACCGCAGACAACAATGAAGAGGGCCGGGCGTTGCTCCGACTCCTCGGCTTCCCCTTCAAGGAGAACTGACAGTGGCGAAGAAAGCACTGATCGAGAAGCAGCAGCGCAAGCCCAAGTACGCCGTGCGCGCCTACACCCGGTGCACGCGCTGCGGCAGGCCGCATTCGGTCTACCGCAAGTTCGGCCTGTGCCGCATCTGCCTGCGCGAGATGGCTCACGCTGGGCAGCTCCCCGGAATCACCAAGAGCAGCTGGTAAACCACGACGCCGCAGGTCCCCTCAGGGATACCACGGCGAGAAGGGCCTGATGGCCATGACGATGACCGACCCGATCGCGGACATGCTTGCGCGCCTGCGCAATGCGAATTCCGCGTATCACGATGCGGTGACGATGCCGCACTCGAAGCTCAAGGTGGGGATCGCCGAGATCCTCAAGCAGGAGGGCTACATCGCCGGCTGGCATGTCGAGGACGCCACTGTCGGCCAGAGCCTCGTGCTCGAGCTGAAGTACGGCCCGAGCCGTGAGCGCTCGATCGCCGGACTGCGCCGCGTCTCCAAGCCCGGCTTGCGCGTGTACGCCAAGAGCACCGCTCTGCCGAAGGTGCTCGGTGGCCTCGGCGTCGCGATCCTGTCCACCTCGTCGGGACTCCTGACGGACCGTCAGGCCTCACAGAAGGGCGTGGGTGGGGAAGTCCTCGCCTACGTCTGGTGAGGGGGAGCCATGTCACGCATCGGTCGTCTCCCCATTGCCATCCCCTCAGGTGTCGACGTGAGCGTCAACGGTGACGTCGTCACGGTGAAGGGCCCCAAGGGCACCCTGACTCACACTGTGGTCGAGCCCATCAAGGTCGAGCGCCAGGACGACGGCACCCTCGCGGTGACGCGGCCTGATGACGAGCGCGACTCCCGCGCCCGCCACGGCCTCACCCGCACGCTGATCGCCAACATGGTCGTCGGCGTGACCGAGGGATACGAGAAGGGCCTGGAGATCGTCGGCACGGGCTACCGAGTCCAGGCCAAGGGCCAGGATCTGGAGTTCGCTCTCGGCTACAGCCACCCGATCGTCTTCCCTGCCCCGGAGGGCATCAGCTTCGCCGTGGAGTCCCCGACGAAGTTCAAGGTCATGGGCATCGACAAGCAGCAGGTCGGCGAGGTCGCCGCGAACATCCGCAAGTTGCGCAAGCCGGAGCCCTTCAAGGGCAAGGGCGTGCGATACGAGGGTGAAGTCGTGCGGCGCAAGGCTGGAAAGGCGGGCAAGAAGTGAGCTCCATCGCCCCGAAGATCGGCTCGGGCAATCCGAAGCGCACGGCACGCGCACGCCGTCACGTCCGCGTGCGCAAGAAGATCAGTGGCAGCGCACAGCGCCCACGCCTTGTCGTCACCCGTTCAGCTCGCCATGTCGTCGCGCAGGTCATCGACGATGGCGCAGGCAGGACCCTGGCCTCGGCTTCCACGATGGAAGCCGATATCCGCACGTCCGGCAACGACAAGACGGCTCAGGCACGCAAGGTCGGCGAACTCGTCGCCTCCCGTGCCAAGCAGGCTGGCGTCGAGACCGTGGTCTTCGACCGCGGCGGCAACATGTTCCACGGCCGCATTGCGGCCCTCGCGGAGGGCGCCCGCGAGGGCGGCCTCGAGTTCTGACGGTCAGGAGAGGTAGAGGCATGTCGACAATGGACCGCCGGGGAACCGGCGCCGCCAACTCAGGGGGCGGGCGCGATCGCCGCGAGCGTCGCGACCGCGGACCCCGCGAGGAGAAGTCCGCCTTCCTCGAGCGCGTGGTGACCATCAACCGCGTCGCCAAGGTCGTCAAGGGCGGTCGTCGCTTCAGCTTCACGGCGCTCGTCGTCGTGGGTGATGGCGACGGCACCGTGGGCGTGGGATACGGCAAGGCCAAGGAGGTGCCCGCGGCGATCGCCAAGGGCGTCGAGGAGGCGAAGAAGCACTTCTTCAAGGTGCCGCGCATCCAGGGCACGATCCCTCATCCGGTGACGGGGGAGGCCGCGGCTGGCGTCGTGCTGCTGCGCCCCGCTGCCCCCGGTACCGGTGTCATCGCCGGCGGTCCGGTGCGTGCGGTGCTCGAGTGCGCCGGAATCCACGATGTGCTCTCGAAGTCGCTCGGCTCCGACAACGCCATCAACATCGTGCACGCCACGGTGCAGGCCCTGCGCAATCTCGAGCGCCCCGAGGAGGTGGCCGCCCGCCGCGGCCTCCCGCTCGAGGACGTCGCCCCCGCAGCCCTGCTGCGCGCCCGTGCGGCAGGTGCGTCGTGAGCGTCCGCCTCCAGGTAACCCAGCGCAAGTCGCCCATCGGCGGCACCCACAGCCAGCGCGAGACGCTGCGCTCCCTGGGCCTCAAGCGCATTGGCGACACCGTCGTCAAGGAAGACCGCCCCGAGATCCGCGGCATGATCGCCACGGTCTCCCATCTCGTCTCAGTCGAGGAGGTCGAGTGACATGGCTCTGAAGGTTCATCACCTGCGTCCGGCCCCCGGCGCGAAGACGCCCAAGACCCGCAAGGGTCGCGGTGAGGCTTCCAAGGGCAAGACCTCCGGTCGCGGTACCAAGGGCACGCGTGCACGCAATAAGGTGCCCGCGCGCTTCGAGGGCGGCCAGATGCCCCTGCACATGCGCCTGCCCAAGCTCAAGGGCTTCACCAACCCCAACGCTGTGACCTATCAGGTCGTCAATGTGGCTTCGCTGGGCAAGCTCTTCCCCCAGGGAGGCGCCGTGACGGTCGACGATCTCGTCGCCGCCGGGGCCGTTCGCAAGGGCCAGCCCGTCAAGGTCCTCGGCCAAGGAGACATTTCGGTCGCGGTCCAGGTGAAGGCCCACGCGTTCTCGACGTCCGCCCAGGAGAAGATCGCCGCTGCGGGCGGCAGCATCGAGAAGGTCTGACCGGACCAAGGATCAACCCAGGATCGCGGCCCCGCGTCGCCTGACCGCCTAGGTTAGGCTCGTCGGGCCCGGTGGATCCACCGCCCACGACACGGCGATGACTCAATCGCCCAGGAGGTAAGCGTGCACCTCAGCGCCTTCGTCGCGGCGTTCCGTACCCCGGACCTGCGCAAGAAGCTGCTCTTCACGCTGGCCATGCTGGCGATCTTCCGCCTGGGCTCGGTCGTCCCCACGCCGGGCGTGGACTACTCGGCGATCCAGCGATGCATCGATCAGACGTCGGACAACTCCGTCTACGCCGTGATCAATCTCTTCAGTGGCGGCGCCTTGCTGCAGCTGTCGGTGTTCGCGCTCGGCATCATGCCCTACATCACCGCGAGCATCATCCTCCAGCTCCTCACGGTCGTGATCCCGCGACTTGAGGCGCTGAAGAAGGAGGGTCAGTCCGGCCAGGCGAAGATCACGCAGTACACGCGCTACCTCACCATCGGCCTGGCGATCCTGCAGTCGACCGCGATCTTGTCGCTGGCGCGAACCCCCGGCCAGCTCTTCAGCGGCTGCAACGAGGAGCTGATCCCCAACCAGAATCCGCTCCTCATCGTGGTCATGGTGATCGTCATGACCGCCGGCACGGCGATGATCATGTGGCTCGGCGAGCTCATCACCGAGCGCGGGGTCGGCAACGGCATGTCCTTGCTCATCTTCACCTCGATCATCGCCACGATCCCGGCCCAGTTCATCAACGTCTTCGTGAGCCGCGGGACCTTCTCCTTCGCCCTCACGCTGCTCGTGTCCCTGGTGATCCTCGCCCTCGTGGTCTTCGTCGAGCAGGGGCAGCGACGCATCCCGGTCCAGTACGCCAAGCGGATGGTGGGCCGGAAGATGTACGGCGGCACGTCGACGTACATTCCGCTCAAGGTCAACATGGCCGGTGTGATCCCGGTGATCTTCGCCTCGTCTCTCCTCTTCTTGCCGACGCTCCTGGTGCAGCTCACGGGAAGTCAGGCTGAGTGGGCTCAGTGGATCGCCACGAACTTCTCCACGGGCACCACCACCTGGTACCTCACGGTGTTCTTCATCCTCACCGTGTTCTTCACGTACTTCTACGTCTCGATCACGTTCAACCCCGTCGACGTCGCCGACAACATGAAGAAGTACGGCGGATTCATCCCAGGCATTCGTGCGGGCAAGCCGACTGCCGAGTACCTCTCCTACGTCCTCAATCGCCTGACGTTCCCCGGATCGATCTACCTCGGTCTCATCGCGGTCATGCCGGTGTTCGCGTTCAACCTCATCGGCATCGGCGATCAGTTCGTCTTCGGCGGCATCAGCTTGCTCATCGTGGTCGGCGTCGGCCTCGACACGGTCAAGCAGATCGATTCCCAGCTCCAGCAGCGCAACTACGAAGGGTTCCTGCGCTAATGAGGCTCCTCATCATGGGACCTCCGGGGGCGGGCAAGGGCACTCAGGCCGTCTTCATCGCTGGTGCCCTAGGGGTGCCGCACATCTCCACCGGCGACATCTTCCGGGCCAACGTGAGCGCGGGCACCCCGCTGGGCGAAGAAGCCCAGCGCTACATGGACGCCGGCGAATACGTCCCCGACTCCATCACCAATGCCATGGTCCGCGACCGCATCTCGCACGAGGACTGCTCGCCTGGATTCCTCCTCGACGGGTATCCGCGCACCCTCGAGCAGGTGACCGAGCTCGACATGATGCTCGAGGCCGATGGCCTGCGCCTCGACCGCGTGGTCGAACTGACCGTTGACACCGATGAGGTCGTGGCCCGGCTGCTGAAGCGCGCGCAGGATCAGGGGCGCGCCGACGACACGGCCGAGGTCATTCGTCGTCGCCTGGAGGTCTACTTCGAGCAGACCGCTCCGCTGGTCGCTGTCTACAGCGAGCGTGGAATCCTGGCTGAGGTCGATGGCATGGGCGAGGTGCCGGAGGTCTCCGAGCGCATTCTCACTGTCCTGCGCGGCTGACCGTGTTTCGCTCACGCGACCGGATCGAGATCAAGTCGACCGATCAGTTGGCCACGATGCGCGCCGCGGGGCTTGTCGTCGCGCGCACGCTGCAGCGGGTCGCGGACATGACGGTGCCTGGTGTCACGACGAGCGAGATGGACGATTGCGCCGCCCAGTCGATCCGAGACGAGGGAGCAACCCCTTCGTTCCTGGGATACCACGGCTTCCCGGCGCACATCTGCGTCTCGGTGAATGACGAGGTCGTCCACGGGATCCCGGGCACGCGCGTCATCACCGAAGGCGATGTGGTGTCGATCGACTGCGGAGCGATTGTCGATGACTGGCACGGGGATGCGGCCATCACGGTGCTCGTCGGAGATGTCGCCCCCGACCTGCGCGAGCTTTCACGCGTGACCGAGGAGTCGCTCTGGGCAGGGCTCGCAGCTGCACGTCCCGGCAGTCGCCTGTCGGACATCGGCCATGCTGTGGAGTCCGTCATACGCGCCCGAGGGGACCGCTACGGCATCGTGGAGGAGTACGTCGGTCACGGCATCGGTTCGAGCATGCATATGGAGCCCGCGGTGCCTAACTACGGCCGTCCTGGCAAGGGACCCAGACTGGTGCCGGGCATGGCATTGGCCGTCGAGCCGATGATCATCCTCGGCGACCCGACGGTGCAGGTGCTGGACGACGAGTGGACCGTGGTGGCCAGCGACGGGTCGCACGCCAGCCACTGGGAGCACACCGTCGCGGTAACCGAGGACGGTCCCTGGGTCCTCACGGCCCTCGACGACATCCGCCTGTAGGCCCGAGATGGCTGGTGGTCGCTTGTCCGGGTGCCCCTCACCCGTCGATCCCGCGCCTACCAACGGCATGGGGTGTCCGAAATGCGGAGAATGGCGTCGGGGGGACCCCGATTAGGTCGTACGGCGTGCCGCGCGTACACTTGACGGGCTGATCATCGGGCTTCCCGTTCGTCCGCACCCCCTCCCTTGGAGCGGGGCTTGCGTGCGTGCGAGGAGACCGATCGGAGGAGAGCAGAGGGCATGGCAAAGAAGGACGGCGCGATCGAGCTCGAGGGCA
>JBMTDJ010000064.1:0-12426 GCA_049431945.1 Candidatus Nanopelagicales bacterium
AGAAGAAGGCCGACAAGAAGAAGGCCGACAAGAGCGACGAGATTCCCCTTCCGCCCCCTCCGCTGATCCCGGACGGCCTGCCGATCGAAATCGATCCCCTGGCGATGTACCAGGGGCAGTACATCTGCGACCCGGCCACAAAGCCTGGGACGCAGCGCGTTGCCGACCTCATCCGCGCGACCTACCCGGACTCCCGAAGCATCTGGGTTCCGCGCGAGTGCAACCAGGGCGGTCGGAGCGAGCACAAGGAGGGACGCGCGCTCGACTGGATGATCAACTCCAAGATCCCCGAGCAGAATGCGCAGGCAGAGTCGTTCCTCCAGTGGCTGCTCGCGACGGACGAGAACGGCAACGAGTTCGCTATGGCCAGGCGACTCGGCGTGATGTATATCGGCTGGGGCGACGAGATCTGGGAGTCGTACACCCGTCGTTGGACTGAGCTCAAGGGTTGCTACAGCACTCCGCAGAGCGGATACGACACGTACTGTCATCGCGATCACATCCACATTTCGTTCTCCTGGGATGGCGCGGCCGCCCAGACCAGTTTCTGGGGCGGGGATCCAACTCCCGCGCCGTTCTGTTCCACCTGGCGCACGCCCGTGACGACGCCCGCGGATCCGGGGGATGGCCTGGACTTCCTCCCGGTGGCTCCGCAGCGCGTCCTCGACACGCGCAGCGGTCGGGGCAACGGGGGCCAGCCCTGCCGCCTTGCGGCGAGGTCAAGTGGAGGCGCGGGTTCTCCCCTGGTCATCAACATCGCAGGGCGCAGCGACGTGCCGGCCGATCGGGTCCGTGCTGCCGCAGTGCGCATCACGACGCTGGGGTCTAACTCACCCGCGACCCTGCGGTCCGCAGCCAATGGCACCCTGTCCGAGGTCGTGGTCAACGCTCGCCGCGAACTGGTCTCGATCCTGCCGGTCGCGACGGACGGCACCATCGCGCTGACGACTGACTCGGGGGCGACCCATGTCATCGCCGATCTCCTGGGCTTCTTCGTGACGCCATATGGCGACGACGCGAACGCGGGCAGGCTTCTCGCCTATGCCAATCAGGTCGTCTACGACACGAGGCTTCTGAACGAGCCTCTCCAGCCAGGGGAGAAGCGTTCCGTGGGTGTCGGTCTCGGGTCGACGAGCGACGGTCCACCGGCGGGCGCACTTCTCACGGTGGAGATCTCGGGTGCCGAGGCACGAGGACGCATCCTCGTGCGGCGCTCGGGCGACAAGCATTCGAAGGCAGCGCCTCGCCTCGCGTACAAGCCGAATTCCAGTCTCGCGGTGCCGGTCATCGCGGCCCTCGATCCCGAAGGCCGCGTGACGCTGGTGAACAAAGGCAAGGGCAAGGTCGACGTAGCCATCGCCATCCAGGCGTCTGCTGTCCGCACGCCGGATCTCGGTGCCCTTCTCGTGCCCGTGCAGCCGGTGGAGGTGCGCAAGGCCCGCGCCCAGCTCGTGAGGCTGATCAGCCCAGGCAAGCAGACGCAGGAGCTCAATGCGACCGCCGACCTTCTCGCCGCTCGTGCCGCCGTCGGTCCCTCGGGTGCCACGGCCGCGGTGCTACGTGTCTCGGCGCGCAGCAGCAAAGCCGGTGACGTGACCTTCTACTCCCTGTCCAAGCCGAGTACGCCGTCACTGCTAGTCCCGCGCAAGTCGAAGGTCTCCGGGCTCATCGTCGTGCCCCTCGACAGTCAGGGCACGATTCGCCGTGAGGTGACCGGAGGCGTCGACGTCACGGCGCATGTGGTCGCCTACCTCCGCTGAGCCTCCCTTGATGCGGGGACTTGCCCACGCTCCTCCGTCACTGCCACGCCGTACGATCGGTCAATGCCCGATCTGAATCCCGCCCAGCAGGAGGCCGTCACTCACCGTGGCAGCCCACTGCTCATCGTGGCGGGTGCGGGATCCGGCAAGACCCGCGTCCTCACGCAGCGCATTGCCCACCTGATACGTGAGGCGGGTGTGAGGCCGTCGGAAGTGCTGGCCATCACCTTCACCAACAAGGCTGCACGTGAGATGCAAGAGCGAGTTGCGGCTCTCGTGGGGCCGGCGTCGCGTGCGATGTGGGTGATGACCTTCCACTCCGCATGCGTACGGATCCTGCGGCGCGATGCCGGGCGATTGGGCATCTCGACGAACTTCTCCATCTACGACGCGGCTGATTCCCAGCGACTCATGTCGATGGTCGTGCGAGACCTCGATCTCGATCCCAAGCGTCATCCGCCCCGCGCCCTCTCCGCTCGCGTGTCTCAACTCAAGAACGAGCTCATCGATGAGGAGGAGTTCCGTCGCAGAGCTGAAACCCCTCAGGATCGCGTCCTTGCCGATGTGTACGCCGAATACCAGCGCCGGCTGCGCCGCGCCAACGCATTCGACTTCGACGACCTCATCGGCTCCACGGTCGCCCTTCTCCAGCTCTTCCCCGACGTAGCGGAGCACTACCGGCGGCGATTCAGGCACATCCTCGTGGACGAATACCAGGACACGAACCATGCCCAGTACGTCCTCGTTCGCGAACTTGTCGGCGACGGCGCTGGTGGGGTTGCCCCAGCCGAGCTATGCGTCGTGGGCGATGCCGACCAGTCGATCTATGCCTTCCGCGGAGCGACGATTCGCAACATCGAAGAGTTCGAGCGTGACTACCCCGACGCTACGACCGTGCTCCTCGAGCAGAACTACCGGTCGACCCAGACCATCCTCGATGCCGCCAATCGTGTGATCGCTCGCAATGGAGGTCGGCGCCCCAAGCGTCTGTGGACCGATGCTGGGGCCGGAGCCCCGATCGTCACCTACGTCGCGGACGACGAGCACGATGAAGCGCGATTCGTTGCGGACGAGATCGACGCCCTGGTCGATCAGCACGGGATTCGGCCAGCGGACGTGGCCGTCTTCTACCGCACCAACGCCCAGTCACGGTCACTGGAAGAGATCTTCGTTCGCGTGGGCTTGCCCTACACCGTGGTCGGGAGCGTGCGCTTCTACGAGCGTCGTGAGATCCGCGATGCCGTCGCCTACCTGCGCGCGGTGGCGAATCCCGACGACGACGTCTCGATACGCAGGATCCTCAATGTTCCACGCCGGGGGATCGGCGAGCGGGCGGAAGAGGCAATTGAGTCGTTCGCTCAACGCGAGCGGATCTCCTTCGGCGCAGCGCTCGACCGCGCGCAGGAGATCCCCGGACTCGCCACGCGATCCCTGACCCAGGTAGTCGCCTTCGCCCAGTTGCTGGCTGATCTGCGCACCCTCGTGGAGTCAGGAGCGGGTCCGGCCACGGTATTGCAGGCCGCGCTCGAGCAGACCGGCTACATCGCCGAACTCCAGGCATCGCACGACCCCCAGGATGAGACCCGCCTGGAGAATCTGGCGGAGTTGGAGTCGGTCGCGGCCGAATACGAGCGCGATGCCGCGGACCCTGATCAGCCCGACATGGGTGGCTTGGCCGACTCGCCGGACCTTGCCGGCTTCCTCGAACGAGTATCCCTCGTGGCCGATGCGGACGAGATTCCCGATGATGACGAAGGTGTCGTCACGCTCATGACGCTGCATACGGCCAAGGGCCTTGAGTTCCCGGTCGTCTTCCTCACCGGCATGGAGGACGGCGTGTTCCCGCACGTGCGGTCGCTGGGATCGGAGTCAGAGTTGGAGGAAGAGCGCCGGCTCGCATACGTCGGCCTTACGCGAGCGCGTGAGCGGCTCTACCTCACCCGCGCAGTGTCGCGCTCCGCGTGGGGCACCCCCGCACACAACCCGGCATCACGCTTTCTTGACGAGATCCCGTCCGAACTCGTGGAGAGTCGTCGTGATGAGCCCGTGCTGACGTGGTCCGGGTCCCAGGGGACATCGGCTCCGCGGCCCCTCGCTGCGGCAGGCCCCCTGAGGCGACCAGAGCCCACTGCGGGCACGAGACCGGTTGTCGCACTGGCCGCAGGCGATCGGGTGTTGCACAAGACCTTCGGAATGGGCACGGTGACAGGCACATCCGGTGCGGGCGAGCGCGCCGAGGCGACGATTGACTTCGGCTCGGTGGGCACGAAGCGACTGCTGCTGCGCTACGCCCCGGTGGAGAAGCTCTGATCAGCAGCCGTAGTTGCGGCAGGCCCACGCCGGTGGCTTGGCGGGGATACCCGGGCGCGAACCGGTCCAGAGGCCGGCGGGATTCGTCGGAGTCAATGCCTTGCCCACCCGCACCTCGAAGTGCAGGTGCGATCCCGATGAGTCGCCCGTACTTCCGATCCTGCCGATGAGTTGGCCCGCGCTCACTCGCTGGCCCTTCTTCACCTTGATCCTGTGCAGGTGGGCATAACGCGTCTGCGTGCCGTCGGATCGCATGATCATGACAAGGTTGCCGTACCCGCTGTAGTTGTACTCGGCGTATTCCACCCGGCCGTCCGTGGCGGCGTACACGGGATCGCCCGTGTCCCCGTTGAAGTCAAGCCCGGCGTGACCCCTCGGCCACGAGCCGCTCACTTCGCCGAACCTTCCGCTGATCGGCGTGCCCCAGGTCACCGGATAGCTGTACGGCAGGCCTCGCTGCTGGGCGCGCGCCACCGTCGCGTCAGTTGACGTCGAGTCAGCGGGAGAGCGCGTCGCCTGATCGGCTGACGCCCTGGCCGCGGTCACCGATGCCAGGTGCGCTATGCCGGCCGAGCCATCGAGACGTTCGTCGGTTGCCGTGTCGACGGACGTGCCCGCACCCACAGCGGGTCCCGCGCCGCCTGCGCCTGCGGTGGGGCCCTCAGGTCGCGAGGAAGCCAGTGAAGGGGCGCCCGCAGCCATGACGATGGCTCCCTGGGCGATCACGAGGATGCCGACCGCCACGAGGGGAGCGATGAGCCGGCGCATGGAGATGGGTTTACCAGCCGAGGCGGCAACCCGACTAGTTCAATGTGACTGGAGTGACTGATGTGACATACGGTGTGATCTGCGTCACATGAGAGGGGTGGGTTTACGGCTCGCCCAACTGAGCCAGTGTGCCAGCGATCTCCCTGATCACGCGGCCGTCGACGGGCAGCGACAGGTGGCCGACCCCGCGCACGAGGACATTGCGGGCCTGCAGGTCAGGGTGGTCGATGCGGGCGTTGGCTTGGGGGATCACCAGTTGATCGATGTCGGACCAGACTGCGAGGAATCGCGTGGTGCAGCCGGGGGCAGGCTCGGTGAGTTCGGCGATGAGGTCGCCATCGACCCGCATCTGGCGGGCGATCTGCAGCGGAACGACTCGAGCCGGGATCGTGCCCGAGTGCGGACTCCCGAGGGTCACCAGGGTGTGCACACGGTCATCGCCACGGCACCGCTGGACGAGGTAGCGCGCGATCAGCCCCCCGAGGGAGTGGCCGATGACGTGGACGCGCTCGTAGCCAGTCTCCTCGCAGACCTGGTCGATCAGTGTTCCGAGCCGCGCTGCGACGGTGCGGACGTCTTCGTTCAGCGCCGAGTAGTTCAGGGCGAACGTCGCGCCGAACCCGCGACGTCGCAGTCCACGTCGCAGGAGCGTGAAGATGGACCTGTTGTCGAAGATGCCGTGGACGAGGACGATGGGGGTCCCAGCAGCTTCCACATCTCCGACAAGGAGGCCGCGCTGGGCAGGAGGGAGGCCCTCCAGGGAGTGCCGCTCCTGCTGTAGACGCAACTGCTCCTCGAGCAGCCCCATGGGATACATCGCCAGATGCGCGGTCACCCAGGCGGCTTCGACGGCAACCCCCCGTGCCGTGGAGGGAGCCATCAACGTGCGACCGGTGCGGACGGCTCCCTCCCCCCACTCCTTGAGCGGGGGTGACGGGACGCGAGGCACAAATCGACGCTAGCCCGGATGGGCGTGCCGTGTCTCGATGACGCTCCGGTCGGGGAAGCCGGCCTCGCTATCGTGGTGGTCCGCGCGGCCGCCGCGGCCCGCATGTTCGAGGAGGACCCATGCCCGCCAGGATCGTGGTGGCCAAGCCTGGACTCGACGGGCATGACCGAGGCGCGAAGGTGGTCGCACGCGCGCTTCGCGACGCCGGATTCGAAGTCGTCTACACGGGACTGCACCAGACGCCGGCCCAGATTGCGGAGACGGCAGTTCAGGAGGACGCCGATGCGATCGGGGTCTCCGTACTATCGGGCGCGCATCAGGTGCTGTTCGAGGAACTCATATCAGAGCTCAGGGGCCGCGGAGCGGAGGACATCGTCGTCTTCGGCGGGGGGATCATTCCCGACGCGGATGTTCCGGGGCTCATCTCCCTGGGGGTGACGCAGGTATTTGGCCCCGGCACGCCGCTGCCCGAGATCGTCGCCTGGGTGGGTGCCCACGTCCCCGATCGCGGTGCGTGAGGAGCGCGTCAGTAGGCTCGCAGAATCCAGGCTCTGTGGGCGTGCCAAGTCCGCAGGGATCAGCCGGAGGAAGACGTGGATCTCTACGAGTACCAGGCGAAGCACCTCTTCGACGCCCACGGCGTCCCGGTCACGCCGGGGGAGGTGTGCACTACACCCGAGGCCGCCTACGAAGCAGCGCGCAAGATCGGGTCCGCAGTCGTTGTGAAGGCCCAGGTCAAGACCGGGGGCCGTGGCAAGGCCGGCGGAGTCAAGCTTGCGGCCACTCCTGACGAGGCCAAGGCGCGAGCCGAGGACATCCTCGGGCTGGACATCAAGGGGCACGTCGTGCGCCGGGTCCTCGTGACCGAGGCGACCGATATCGCCGAGGAGTACTACGTGTCCTTCCTCCTCGATCGCGCCAACCGGTCATTCCTCGCGATGGCCAGCGTCGAGGGCGGGGTCGATATCGAGGAGGTCGCCGCGACGCGACCCGAGGCCCTTGCACTCGTCCGCATCGACGCGATCGACGGCGTGGATTCGGCGACGGCCGCGCGCATTGCCGAGGAGGCTGGCTTCCCGGCGCACATCCGCGATCAGGTCACGCAGATTCTCGTGCACCTGTGGCAGGTCCTGGTCGAAGAAGATGCGACCCTCGTCGAGGTCAATCCGCTCGTGCTGTCCGCTGACGGCAGGGTGCTCGCGCTCGACGGCAAGGTGACGCTCGACGACAACGCTCACTACCGGCACGCCTCGCACGCGGACCTCGTGGATCGCGAAGCCACTGATCCGATCGAGCTGCGTGCCAAGGAGTTCGACCTCAACTACGTCAAGCTCGATGGCGAGGTCGGGATCATTGGCAACGGCGCCGGCCTGGTGATGAGCACTCTCGATGTCGTCGCGTATGCGGGCGAGGAGTTCGGCGGCGTACGCCCGGCGAACTTCCTGGACATCGGCGGTGGCGCGAGCGCCGAGGTCATGTCCAACGGACTCGACATCGTCCTCAACGACCCTGACGTACGGGCGGTATTCGTCAACGTCTTTGGTGGCATCACCTCCTGCGACGCCGTGGCCAACGGAATCGTCCAGGCAGTCGGCGCCCTGGCCGATCGCGGCACCCCGGTGACCAAGCCGATCGTCTGCCGCATCGACGGCAACAACGCCGTCGAGGGTCGCCGAATACTCACGGAGTTCGATCATCCTCTCGTCGAGATGGTGGAGACCATGGACGATGCCGCTCGGCGCGTTGCGCAGCTGGCCGGAGGTGCCGCATGACTATCTGGCTCGATTCGGACAGCCGCATCCTCGTGCAGGGCATGACCGGCTCGGAAGGCACCAAGCACACGCGCCGCATGGTGGCCAGCGGCGCGCAGGTCGTCGCGGGTGTCACCCCGGGCAAGGCCGGCCAGGAGGTGAACGGGATCCCCGTCTTCGGTGATGTGCGCGAGGCGATGATCGCGACCGGCGCGAACGTGAGTGTTGTCTTCGTGCCGCCGCGTTTCGCCAAGGCGGCGGTCGAAGAGGCGGTCGATGCCGAGATTCCCCTCTGCGTCGTCATTACCGAGGGCATCCCCGTGCACGACACGGCCAGGTTCTTCCAGTACGCCGAGAATTCTGGTGCCACTCGCATCATCGGGCCCAACTGCCCAGGCATCATCTCGCCCGGCGTCTCCAATGCAGGCATCATCCCGGCGGACATCACAGGCTCTGGTCCGATCGGTCTCGTGTCGAAGTCCGGCACGCTGACCTACCAGATGATGTACGAACTTAACGACATCGGCTTCTCGACATGTGTGGGCATCGGTGGCGATCCGATCATTGGGACAACCCACATCGACTGTCTCGCCGCGTTCGAGGCCGATCCCGAGACCGAAGCCATCGTGATGATCGGCGAGATCGGTGGCGACGCCGAAGAGCGTGCCGCAGCCTTCATCGCTGACAACGTCACGAAGCCGGTCGTGGGTTACGTTGCCGGCTTCACTGCTCCCGAAGGCAAGACCATGGGCCATGCCGGCGCCATCGTGTCGGGGTCGTCGGGCACAGCCGCCGCCAAGAAGGAAGCACTTGAGGCGGTCGGTGTGCGTGTCGGGCAGACGCCCAGTGAAACAGCTCGCCTGATGCGGACGATCTTGCGCGGTTAATCCACTCATCCGGGGCGGTTGAGGCGCATGGGATCAATGTTGCCCGCGTGCCGTTCCCTCGTTCATGAGCCTGCGGCTGACAATCTTGTCGGGTGAGTGTCACGGCCCGCTCGGGCACCCCGATGCGACAGGAAGCCGCGCCGCTTCCCCTCGTCGTGTCCGGTGCCATGGCGGGCGGCGCTGCCGCTGTCGTGAGCTACCTCGCGCTGGCCGTCGTAGCGCTCGGTGCGTGGATGCTGGACCCGGGCGGGAGCCAGGAGTGGTCGCAGATGCTCGAGGTCGCGTCCGGCTCATGGCTGTCGGGCCTGGGCCTCGCGCCCACCATCGATGGGGTGCTCGTCACCCTCCTGCCCCTGGGATTCGCCCTGGTTCCGGCCGTCGCCCTGATGGGCGCCGGCCGCTGGGCAAGTGATGCGTCGGCGGTGGCGCGGCGCAGTGAGGCCCTCATCGTCGCGCTGAGCGCTGCAATCATCTTCGCCGCGGTGGCGGCGCTCGTGGCTGCACTGGCGGGCAATCTGGATGTGAGCCCTGGCCGTGCCGCTCTGGTGAGCGGTGTCGCCTCTTTCGTCGTCATGCTCGTCACCGTGACCCTGCGAGCCGGAGTCCTCGATGCTCGCCAATGGCCCTGGCTTGTGCGCGACGCCCTCGCGGGCGCAACGGTCGCCCTGACGATGCTCGTCACCTTCTCGAGCCTCCTGCTCGCCGTGGCCGTGGTCACTCAGGTCGACGAGATGACCGCGCTGCTCGTCGAGCTCGATGCTGGGCCGTCGGGATTCCTCCTACTCTTGGCGCTCACTCTGGGATATCTGCCCATCGCCATCGTCTGGACGATGGCCTACGTGATCGGGCCCGGAGTCACGATCGCGGTCGGGGCGCAGATCTCACCCTTCGCCGAGCCCGTGACGGGGGCGCTTCCTGGTTTCCCCCTGTTCGCAGCCCTCCCGCAATCGCCTCCGCCCGGGTCTGTCCTGCTGCCCGCACTTGCTGTCGCGGCCGGCGCGGTAGCCGGGCTTGCTCTGCGGCGTCGGGGTGCCACTGGTCTCGCTGGTTTGGGAACTGCGGCGTTCTCCGCAGTCCTATCCGGAGTCGCATTGGCGGCGCTCGCATGGTTTGCCTCGGGATCGCTTGGCACGACCTCGCTCCGGGGCCTCGGGCCCGACCCGCTGCTCGTCGGCATTGCCGGAGCGGCGCTGGTCGGCATCGGGACCCTGGTCGTCGTAGCGTTGCCCCGGAGGAATGATCATGAGTAGCCCTGTCCGTACGTCGCCCCGCCGGCCGCCCCGTCGTCCGGCGACGTCGGACGCCGCCCTCGCCTCAATGGGGCGTCGCGTCGCCGGTGCCGCCATCGACATGGTGCTGCTTGTGTTCATCTCGGGCGTCGTGGCCTCGTTCCTCGAACGCGCGACCGCTGGCGTCACTCGCGTGCGCATCGATGCGGTCACGGGCGAGCGAGTGGTCAACGCCGCCATTGACCTGCCTCCCTGGCTCCCCCTCCTGCTGCTTGTCCTGCTGACCGCGGCCTACTCCATCCCGCTCATGGCCCTGTTCGGCCGCACGCTGGGGGGCTGGGCCATGGGCATCCAGTGCGTGCGAGAGGACTCAGCGGGCCGCCTCGGCTGGTCGCTGTCGGCCCGGCGCTGGTTCCTGCTCTACGGGGCGGCCGGCGTGCTGGCCTTCGTCCCCGGCATCGGGCCATTCAGCTGGATCCTCATCCTGCTGGTCGGACTCTCACCGCTGTGGGATGCCACTCGCAGACTGCGCGGTTACGCCGATCACGCCGCCCAGGACATCGTCGTGATGGCCAAGGCCTCCGCCACGCGCTAGGAGGCCCGCATGCCCCGGCGGTAGGGTCGTGGTCGTGCGCTCCCGCATCGTCGTCCTCGTGTCGGGGAGCGGCACCAATCTCCAGTCGCTCGTCGATGCGGATCAGTCCGTGTACGACATCGTCGGTGTCATCGCCGATCGTCAAGACACGGGCGGTGGTGCGCGAGCACGCTCCCGGGGGATACCCACCTTCGTTGTCGATCCCGCGGACTTTGCCGACCGGTCCGCGTGGGACGAAGCGCTCACCGAGTCGGTTTCGTCCCTGGCACCCGACTGGGTCGTGTGTGCGGGATTCATGAGAATCCTCGGGGAGTCGATGCTGACGGCCTTCCCGTTGCGGATCGTCAACACTCACCCCGCCTTGCTGCCGTCTTTCCCGGGCGCGCATGGTGTCCGCGACGCGCTTGACTACGGAGCCAAGATCACCGGATGCACTGTCCATCTCGTGGATGCCGGGGTGGACACAGGACCGATCCTCGCCCAGCAGGCCGTACCCATCGTCGATGACGAGGGGGAGGAAGAGCTCCATGAACGCATCAAGGTGGTTGAGCGAGCAGTACTCGTCGATATCGTGACCCGACTGTGCGCTTCAGGCTGCACGGTGGATGGCAGGAAGGTGAGCATCCCTTGAGCACTGACGAGCATCGTCGACCGGTGAATCGCGCTCTCGTCTCCGTCTACGACAAGACCGGCCTGACGGAGCTGGCGACGGCTCTGCATGCAGCCGGCGTGGAGATTGTGTCGACCGGGTCCACGGCATCGCGCATCCAGGAGGCCGGCATCCCGGTGACCGCAGTCGCCGATGTCACGGGGTTCCCCGAATGCCTCGACGGCCGCGTCAAGACGCTGCACCCGCGCGTCCATGCCGGCCTGCTCGCGGATATGCGAGAGTCCGAGCATGTGTCGCAGCTTGCCGAACTCGACATCGATCCATTCGAACTCGTCGTCGTCAACCTCTATCCCTTCACCAGCACGGTCGCGTCCGGGGCCGGACAGGATGAGTGCATCGAGCAAATTGATATCGGCGGCCCGGCCATGGTCCGGGCGTCGGCGAAGAATCACGCCAGCGTCGCGGTTGTCGTCGATCCCGTCCGTTATGCGGAGGTCATCGAGGCTGTTGACGCCGGCGGCTTCACGCTCGCTCAGCGTCAGGGACTTGCTGCTGAGGCATTCGCGCACACGGCCTCCTACGACGTAGCCGTGGCGACCTGGATGGGCAACGTGGTCGCCCCGGATGGATCGGGCTTCCCGACGTGGCTCGGGCAGGCCTGGAAGCGACAGGACGTCCTGCGTTACGGCGAGAACCCTCACCAGTCGGCGGCCGTATACGCCGCGGACTTCTCCCGCCCTGGCCTTGCTCGGGCCGAGCAACTGCACGGCAAGGAGATGTCCTACAACAATTACGTCGATGCCGATGCTGCCTGGCGTGCGGCCTATGACCACGGGCTGCCGGCTGTCGCGATCATCAAGCACGCCAACCCGTGTGGGATCGCCGTGGGCCTTGACATCGCGGATGCCTATGAGAAGTCCTTTGCCACGGACCCCGTGTCTGCCTTCGGGGGAGTCGTCGCGACCAACCGGCCGGTGACGTTGGCCATGGCGCAGGCGATGACCGACGTCTTCACCGAGGTCGTCGTCGCTCCCGGGTACGAGGAGGATGCGCTGGCGCTCCTCACGGAGCGCAAGGGCCTGCGCATCCTGCGGGCTGAGCCTCGCCCCGAGCGTGGGTGGGTGGACCTCCGGCCAATCTCCGGAGGAGTACTCCTCCAAGGAGCTGACGACCTCATGGCCGACGGCGATGATCCGGCCACATGGCGCCTCGTCGCTGGCGCCGCGGTGAATGCCGAGACGATGGAGGACCTCGCCTTTGCCTGGCGCTCGGTGCGGGCGCCCAAGTCCAACGCGATCCTCCTGGCCAAGGACGGGGCTGCCGTGGGGATCGGCATGGGCCAGGTCAACCGCGTTGATGCCGCGCGACTGGCCGTCTCGCGCGCGGGTGAGGACCGGGCACGCGACTCGGTGGCCGCATCCGATGCCTTCTTCCCCTTCCCCGACGGCCTAGAGGTACTCCTGGCGGCGGGAGTCAAGGCCATCGTGCAGCCCGGCGGATCCGTGCGCGATGACGAGGTCATTGCCGCCGCTGAAGCCGCGGGGGCCAGCATGTATCTCACCGGCAC
>JBMTDJ010000065.1:0-12405 GCA_049431945.1 Candidatus Nanopelagicales bacterium
CCGCGGCGCTGGGCCTTGAGTCCGATGTCCATCCGCTCGCGTGCCTCGCGCACCTGCGCGCGTTCGCTCACCTCGGGCACGCCGACCTGCCAGAACGCCCCACCCTCGGTCCAGTCCGACTCGCGCACGCGCATCACGATGACATTGACGCCCGGGCGCGGGTCCTTGAGGGCTGTGCGGAGCTGCTCGATGTCGGTGACTGTCACGGCATGGGCACCCATCGCCGCTGCGTGGGCGCGGAAGTCGACGCGTGCACCGGTGTCGCCGTGCGCGTCCCGGAGCATGTTGTTGTACGACGCCCCGCCCTGGCCGACCTGCAGCCGTTCGATGACGGCAAAGCCCTCGTTGTCGCAGATCAGGATCGTCATGTCGGTGCCGGACAGCGCCGCGGAGTAGATGTCGGAGTTCATCATCATGTACGCGCCGTCGCCCACCAGGACGTACGTGCGCCCACGGTCTGCGTTGGCGATGGCCGCCCCCCAACCACCGGAGAGCTCGTAGCCCATGGTCGAGAAGCCGTATTCGCAGTCGAAGGTGGCGATGCCGAGGGAGTGCCAGTTGATATTGAGCTCGCCAGGAAGTCCGCCCGAAGCCGTGAGCACATAGTCGTCGGGTGTCGCGGCGGCGTTGACCGCACCCACCACCTGGGCGTAGCTCATAGGGAGATCGCCGTCGGGCGTGGTGCGGTCGGTGATGAAGGCATCGAGGTCGGCACGCATGACGTCGCCCGTCGCCGTCCACTCGACAGGAGCCGTCCAGCCGTCGAGGCGGGCACCGAGCTCGAGTAGTCCTTCGCGCGCGTCGCCGACGACGGGCAGCGCGCGGTGCTTGACCGCGTCGAAGCGTGCGGCGTTGAGCCCGATGAACTGCGCTTGCGGGTGGAAGGTCGTCCACGATCCCGTCGTGAAGTCCTGCAGGCGCGTGCCGACCGCGAGGATGATATCGGATCGCGCGGCGAGCTCGTTGGCCGGTGCGGCACCCGTCACGCCGATGGGGCCGCCGTACCTCGGGTGATCCCAGAGCAACGAGGACTTGCCAGCGACGGTCTCAATGACCGGGATGCCGTGGCGCAGCGCGAAGTCGGAGAGTTCGGCCTCGGCGAGGGAGTAGTGCACACCGCCGCCGGCGATGATGACGGGCCGCTCCGCCGAGCGAAGTAGGGCGGCAGCGGCGTCGAGCTGACCGATGTCGGCGCGTGGCCGGATCGGAGCATGCACATGCGTCTCGAAGAACTCCTCGGGGAAGTCGTAGGCCATCGCCGCGACATCCTGGGGCAGGCCGATGAACGCCGGACCGCACTCGCCCGGATCGCGCATGATGCTCACGGCCTGGGGAAGTGAACTGAGGACCTGGGCGGGGTCGGTGATGCGGTCCCAGAAGCGCACGACCGGTCGGAACGCGTCGTTGACTGTCATCGACGGCGTGCCGGGGTGCTCGACCTGCTGCAGCACCGGATCGGGCAGGCGCGAGTGGAAGGTGTCGCCGGCGATGAAGAGCACCGGCAGCCGGTTGGCCATCGCCATGCCCGCGGCGGTGACCATGTTGGTCGCGCCTGGGCCGACCGATGACGTCGCGATCATGATCTGCTGACGTCGCTTGGCCTTGGCGTACGCCGCAGCAGCGAGGCCCATTCCCTGCTCGTTCTGGCCGCGCCATGTGGGCAACTCATCGCGATGCATCTCCAGCGAGTGGCCCAGGCTCGTCACATTGCCATGACCGAAGATGGCGAAGACGCCGGGGAAGAGCGGTGCCTCCGTCATCGGTGCGCCCGGCGTCTCCTCGACCAGGACGCGCTGAGCGATGAGATAGCGGACGATAGCCTCAGCGGTGGTAATCCTCATGCGCCTGCTCCCAGGTCGACGACGGGCTCCCAGGTGCGGGACTCCCACGAGTTGATGAGTGCCTGCTGCACGCTGACGATATCGACCGCCTCGCGGAAGCCGGGGGTGAAGGAGCCCCCGGTCGCGATGGCATTGAGGAATTCAAGGTCCTCGGTGGCGACGATGTCCTCGAAGCCGATCGCGTTGGCCTGACCGGGCACGAACGCCCCGTGGTACGGGAAGCGGTCGCCGCCGAAGATCGTGGTGTAGCCGGTCTCCTTGCTCGACGGGTCGTGTCGGTAGTACTGCAGCTCGTTGAGACGCTCGAAGTTCCACGCGAGCGCGCCCTTGGTGCCGTAGACCTCGAAGGCGTTCTGGCTCTCGGGGCCAATCGTGGTCCGCGAGGTCTCGAAGGTCCCGGTCGCCCCACAGTCGAAACGACACAGCATGGACGCGAAGTCCTCGTTTTCCACCGGGCCCGTCGGATCGCCGGGCTTGCCGCGGCCGTAGTGGCTTGCCGCTCCCTGGGGGATGGGGCGCTCGGTGATCACGGTGTGCTGCATGCCAACAACCTCGCTGATGCTCCCCACGAGGAAGTGCGCCAGCGAGACAGAGTGGCTCAGGATGTCCGAGCTCACGCCGTAACCGCCTTCCCCGAGCTTGAATCGCCAGGTCAGCAAGCCCATCTCGTCGGATCCATACATCGACAGGAAGCGCCCGCGGTAGTGGGTGATCTCCCCGAGGACTCCCGACGCGATCATCTCGCGCGCGTGCAAGACGAGCGGAGACCACAGGTAGTTGTAGCCGACACCGGTGGTGATCCCGGCTCGCTTCGCCGCGGCGTAGGCCTGCACGGTCTGCGCGGGGGTGCCCCCGATGGGCTTCTCGCTGAAGATCGCCTTGCCCGCCGCGGCCGCGGCCTCGATCATCGGCACGTGCAGCATGTTGGGCGCGGTGACCCACACCGCGTCGACGTCGTCAGCCGACACGGCTTCGGCCCAGTCGGCGGTGGCACGTGCGAAACCGAAGTCTCGCATCGCGCGCTCGCGGCGCTCGTCCTCGGTGTCGGCACAGACGACCAGGCGCGGATTGAACGAGCGATCGGGGAAGAGTGAGGGGATGCGCAGCATGGATCGCGAGTGCGCCTGACCCATCCAGCCCAGCCCGAGTACGGCGATGCCGATCCGCTTCATCGAATGCGTCCTTCCGCGGAGGTCATCGGCAGCCGCGGATCGGTGTCGGTCCAGGTGCCGCGGATCCAATGATGGTTGGGGTCGTCGCAGAACGCCATGGTGCGGTCGTCCCCGGGCCCGGCGAGGACGTTGAGGAAGTACATCGGGTAGTCAGGCGCTGCCGCGGTCGGTCCGTGATAGCCCTGGGGCACGAGGTAGGTGTCGCCATCCCAGATCGTCACCGTCTCATCAATGCTCTCGTCCACCGTGTAGACGCGGAAGAGGCCAGTGCCTTCAGGGTCGCCATGCAGTGAGTCCTGCTTGCCGATCCGGAAGTAGTAGATCTCCTCGTTGGTCGTCGGACAGTCGCCGATGCCGTCGTGGCGGTGAGGCGGCCAACTCGACCAGTTGCCGCCAGGGGTGATGACCTCGCACACGCAGATGCGGTCGGCGGCGGTGAACGAATCGGGTGTGGCGATGTTGGTGACCTGACGCGTCGCGCGACCGCCGCCGCGCACCTCGACGGGCACATCAGCGGCCGCGGTGTAGGTCGACGGATAGTCCGCGCGCGCCTTGGCGGTGAGGATTGCCACCTCGCCGTTCACCCCGGCGAAGTCCAGGCGCGATCCGCGACCGGCGTACACCCAGTCGCTGACAGCGGCGAAGACACCCTCGCGGCCTGTGAGCGAGTAGGCCGTCTCGCCGTCGCCCGCAGTCACGGTGAGGGTGAGATCGCGCGCGGATAGCGGCAGGATGACCGCCTCGCGATCGCCGAGGTCGATCGAGCAGTCGCGGTCGATGACGGTGAGGCCGCTGTACGTCCAGCCCGCCTCCTCTGCGGTGATGGACATGGGGCCATCGGCATGTGCCAGGCTCCCCTGTGGCTTGTACCAACCCGAGCTCATGACTGACCTCCTGTGTCGTGACCATGGACGATGCGAGCGGCTGTCGCGACGACTCCTTCGACATTGCCGTCGTGGGGGTAGAGCAGCGCGCGCCCGGGGATGAGACCGCGCACGTTGGGTTCGCCCATCGCGTGCTCCCATCCGGCGATGACCTCGCCCGCTTTGTCACCCGGGTCGCCGCCGAGCAGCAGGATCGGCATCGTCGTGGCGGCGGCGACTTCGGCCATCCGGGGCGTCGCTGGGATCTTGAGCCAGGTGTAGGCACTGCTCGACCCGAGACCTGAGGCGATGGCGACGGCGCGGATGAGCTCCTCGTCACGGGTGTCGAGGTAGGCGTGGCCGCTGTCGTCCTTGAGATAGGGCAGGGGCTCGACCATGCACGCGATGCCCTGGTCCGCGAGCTTGGTCACGACCTCGCCGCACATCTCGATGGTGCGAGCGACCCCCGGATCGGTGAACTCGATGCGTAGCAGCAATTTGCCGGCGTCAAGGCCTGCCGACGCGATGTGCTCGGGGTCGTACGCCGTGATCCGATCGTCGAGCTCCCACAGCGCGCCCTTGATTCCACCGCGATTGATCGTGCCGATGGCCACGCGGCCGTCGAGGGCGCCGAGCCACGCGAGCTCCTCGAGGATGTCGGCGCTTGCCATGACCCCATCCACCCCGGGAACGCTGAGACCGCGCATGAGGCGGTCGAGCAACTCGTAACGGTCCGCGACGGCGAGCGGATCGCTGCCCACCGCGATCATGCCGCGGGCGGTGTGGTCGGCGGCGAGGATGAGGAGATTGCCGTCCTTACCAGCGAGCGTGCGTCGCTTGCGGTCACGCAGCGCCCGCTGGAGCGACGCCGGCTCGAAGATCCGGGACTCGCACAGGGCGGCGTAGTGATGACGATCCAGCATGGTCAGGCCCCTCTCGCCATCATCATCTCGACCTCGTCGATGGTGGGCATGGCGTCGGCGCAGGTGAGTTTGGTGGCGACATGGGCGCCCGCGGCGTTCGCGAACATCCCGATCTCCGGCACGGTCCAGCCGCTGCGCAGTCCGTGGACGAGTGCGCCGCCGAAGGCATCGCCAGCACCGAGGCCGCAGAGCACGTCGATGGGCAGTGGCGGGATAGTCCAGCGACCCTCCGCAGTCGCAAGGAGGACGCCCTCGCCACCTCGCTTGACGATCGCGAGGCGTACCCCCTCGGCGAGAAGTGCGTCGGCCGCGCGATCTGGTTCGGTCTCCCCGATGGCCACCTCGCACTCCACGCGATTGCCGACGACCACGGTGGAGCGGCGGACGGCGGCGAGGGCGATCTCATGGGCGGCATCGCGGTCGGGCCACATGCTCGGTCGGTAGTCCAGATCGAGGACGACATCGGCTCGCCGGTCGCGCAGGTCGAGCCAGTCCTGGCAGGCGTCGGCGGTCGTGCCCTGCGCGAGCGCGCCGAAGGAGATCCACAGCACGGGGCAGTCGCGAATGACCTCGACGGGCACGTCGGTGGTCGTCACCTGGGTGTCCGGAGCGGCCTCGCCGCGGTAGAACACGATCTGAGGATCCTCGGGCGGATCCAGGGCAGCGAGGACGACCGGTGTCTGGCCATCTCCGGTGCCGACGTACGTCGTGTCGACTCCCCACCCGGCAAGCGCTGCGCGCACGTAGTCGCCAAGTGCGCCCGCGCCGACCTTGGTGACGATGGCGGCGTGGTGGCCCAGCCGGGCCGCAGCCACGGCGACGTTGGTGGGGGATCCGCCGATGGACTTGGCGAATGTCTGCGGATCGGCGAAGCCGGCATCCACCTGCTGCGCGTAGAGGTCGACGCTCACACGTCCGACGGTGACGACCTCGGGGATGGTCATCTACTTCGCCAGACGCGGGGCGACGGCATCGCGCAGGTAGTCCAGCGACGTGACGACCTGCTCGATCGGACCCTCGCCTTCGGCGGGCAGGCCGTCGGTGATGGCGGTGTCCTGCTCGATGACATACCAGCCGTCGTAGCCGCGTGACTCCAGCGCCTCGACGACCCCGGCGATGTCGACGTCGCCCTGGCCGAGGGGGGTAAAGAGGCCCTCCTGGGTCGCCGTCATGAGCGACTTCTCGCGGGCGAGGACTGGAGGAACGAGCGAGAGGTCGACGTCCTTGAGGTGGACGTGGCCGACGCGGTCGAACGCCATCTTGGCGAACTCCACCGGGTCCTGGCCGCCGATGGCCATATGACCGGTGTCGAGGCAGAAGCCGACATCGCATCCCTCGAGCACCATGTCGATGTCGTCCTTGGTCTCCACGACCGTCTGGACATGGGAGTGCAGGACCTGGTTGAGGCCGTGCTCGGCGCAGATCTCGTCGATGAGTCCGAACATCTCCATCATGTGCTTGCGCTCGTCGGCGTTGAGCGGGCGCGGCACCGACCAGTCCTGGTCGTAGACGATCGCGGAGATGAACTCCGTCGCACCCGCGCGCTGGAAGAGATCGGCGACGCGACGTGCCTCGTTGATCGTCCACTCACGCATCGCGGGATCATGCAGGATCACCGGTGTGAAGCCGCCGATGAGCGTCATGTCGTACTTCGCGAGTTCAGCCTTGACGTCCTCGGGCGATGTGGGCAGGAAGCCGGGAGCACCGAGCTCGGTAGCGGGCAGACCCAGGCCCGACATCTCCGTGAGAACGCGGGGAGTGGGCAGCATCGCGCCCCACCCGGGGACCTCGCAGATGCCCCACGAGATGGGTGCAGACGCGACGCGATCAAGGAAGGTGCTCATGGGACTCCGGTCAGCGCAGGGCGCGACGGGGCTCGGCCCGCCGTGAGGATTGGAACGTTCCAATTCCGAGCGGAATCGTGGCACACTCCCCTC
Organism: Candidatus Nanopelagicales bacterium; assembly: GCA_049431945.1. Lineage (GTDB taxonomy): Bacteria > Actinomycetota > Actinomycetes > S36-B12 > S36-B12 > Mxb001. The sequence goes on from JBMTDJ010000065.1 coordinate 6,737, forward strand.
CGGAGGGCAAGGCAGATTCCAAGGAGATGAGCACATGCGGATCGTGGTGCTGGGGGCCGGCCGGATGGGGGTCATCCGGGCGGAGGACCTGGCCGCAGACGGCCGGGTCGATGAGATCGTCATCGCCAATCGCAACCCCGCCCGCGCGGAGGAACTCGCCGCCCGCGTCGGCGGGACGACGTGCGCGTGGGGCGCGTGGCCCGATGCCGACGGATACGCCGTCACGACGTCGACCGACACGCACGCCGAGCTCATCGGCGCCCTTGCCGGCCGCGGCAAGCCGCTGCTCGTCGAGAAGCCTCTGGCGATGACGCTCGAGGAGTGCGACGCGCTCATGGCGGTCACGGACAACATGCAGATCGGATTCCAGCGGCGATTCGATGCGGGCATCCGCGGGATCAAGGAGGCGGTCGACTCCGGTCGTCTCGGAGTGCTCTACTCGCTGACTCTGACCGCACACGACATCGCGCCTGGCACGCCAGAGTTCATCGCCGGCAGCGGAGGCACCTTCCGTGACATGCTCGTGCACGATCTCGATCTCGCTCGCTGGATCACCGGATCGGAGATCGCCTCGGCCTACGCGACGGGCACCGTGCGCAACCACCCGGACTACACCGCTGCCGACGACTTCGACGTGGTCACGGCAACCCTCACTACTGAAACCGGCGTACCTATCCTCGTGAGCGGCACCCGCCACGATCCCGTCGGCCATGACATCCGCATGGAGGCCTTCGGCTCGCGGGACTCGATGAGCGCAGGCTTGGTGCCGCGCACACCCCTGCACGCGGCGGAGGCGGGCACCGAGCCGGAGTTGCTTGGTGAGTTCCTGGGCGATGTGCCCAGGGGCATCATCGAGCCGTTCGCCGGCTTCATGGATCGCTTCCGCCCGGCATTCACCGCCGAGACCAGCGCGTACGTCGACTTCGTGCTCGGCGAGCGCGACAACCCGTGCACTCCCGCCGAGGCGCGCGCCGCGCTCGCACTCGCGATCGCCTGTGACCTGTCCGCTCGCGAGGGTCGCATCGTCGACGTCGCGGAGGTGGGATGAGGTGACCGCGACGACCGGGCGTCGGCCCACGCTGCACGACGTCGCAGCTCGAGCCGGCGTATCCAAGTCGCTCGCCTCGCTCGCGCTGCAGGGCTCACCCAAGGTGGCCGAGGCGAGTCGTGCTGCGATCCTCACCGCCGCCGACGAACTCGGCTACCGACCCAATCGCACCGCGAGCAATCTGGTGACCCAGCGCACGTACACGATCGGCGTGCACATCCTCGACCTGCACAACCCGGTCTTCGCCGAGATCCTCGACGGGGTCCAGGAGGCGGTGCGGGATCACGACTACTCCACCCTGCTGGTCACCGGCAATGCCGATGCCCGCGCCGAGCGCACGGAGATCACGCGCCTGCTCGAGTCGCGCGTGGAGGGGCTCGTGCTCATCGCGCACCGCCTCTCCGACGATGACCTTGCGGCCATTGCCCGTGAGGTGCCGACGGTCGTCGTCACATGGCGCACCGACGGCATCGCCGGCCTGGACTCGGTGAGCGGCGACGATCTCGTCGGCGCGGGCCTCGCGGTCGATCACCTTGTCGGCCTGGGCCACACGCGCATCGCCCACGTGTCGGGCGGTGACAATCGCATCGCACGTGAACGCCGCACGGGATATGAGCGAGAGATGGCTCGGCATGGGCTGACCCCGCTCGTCGTCGACGGGGCGTTCTCCGAGGTCGGCGGGTACGCGGGCGCGAAGGCGGCGGTGGACGGGGGAGCATCGGCACTCGTCGTCGGCAATGACCTCGCGGCGATCGGAGCTCTCGCAGCGCTGCGCGAGCGTGGGTTGCGGGTGCCGGATGACGTCTCGGTCGTCGGCTATGACGGAATGCGGCTGCTGGAGTCCCTCGACATCACCACGATTGGTCAGCCCCTCGCAGAGATGGGTCAGATGGCTGCGGATCTGCTCATGCAGCGCATCGCAGACCCCGGCCGTGCATCCGTTCATCGCCAGGTGGAGACCCGCCTGATCCCCCGCGGCAGTTCGGGCCCGGTTGGTTAAGTGGCGGGTTATCGCACCCGACACGCCGTGCGGACCTGCTTTGAGTCGCCACTCGACGACCTAGCGGCCGATGCCGGGGACCTTGACGTCAGGAAGGTCGGGGAGCTTGCGCACGAGGCGGCCGGCGATCGAGGCGATCTGCATGCCGATCGTGATGGCGATGATGGACGCACCGAAGACGAGGATGATCGAGGCATTGCTGTCGAGGTTGAGATCGTCGAACGACGGGATCGAACTCGTGAGCGCCGGTGACGCTACCTCCGTGTCCTGCGCCGTCTGGTCATCGCTCGCTCCGGTCACGGCTTCGGTAAGCGCAACCAGGCCGAGTGAGCCTGGGACGAGCAGCCAGAAGACAGGTGAGAAGAGCACGAACGCCGGCGTCCCACGTTTACTGCGGTCCTGGATCACGATGGCGATGAACAGTGCCACCATCGCGGCCACACCCGCTGCGACGACGGAGTCGAGCAGCCAGGCCACGACCTGCTGCACGGTGAAGGCGATGAGCAGGAGGACGACGACGGCCACCATGGCGCCTCTGGGCTCATTGAAGGCGAGTGCCTGCCCGACGGCGTAGACCAGAGCCCCCACCCAGGCCACCCACAGCGGCAGCCGCTGGTCGGTGAGGTCACCGAGGTCGTACGGCGACACACTCGCGAGGAGCGCCCCGACCAGGATGCCGAAGGTGAGCACGAGGATCTGCACGATCGAGGCGACCAGCCGAGACGCCCCCGAGATGACGTGACCGCTCGCCAACTCCTGCGTGGCGCGAGTGAGTGCGGCGCCGGGGATCAAGGTGATCAGAGGTGCCGCCACGACGCGGATGGGCTGCACATCCTGATCGATGAGCGCGCCGAAACCGAAGACGGCGAACGAGCACGCGGCCGCGGCGACAGGAGGGACCAGGGGAGCAAGGTTGGGCCGGTCGCGCGTGAAGGCGATCATCAGGCCGACGAGCAGGCCGAGCACCGCCGCCATGCCGATGCCCCAGGGACTGACTCGGAAGACGAGCGCGAAGCCGGCGGACGCGACGCCGTAGCCGACGATGGAGAGCCAGGGCGCGAATCGCGGTGGCTTGCGCGGAAGGTCCTCGAGTTCCTTCGTGCCCTCGGTGGGGTTGATCTCATGGTCTTTGGCGCGCACGGCGATGTCGTGAACCTCGGCCGCCTGATCCAGGCGCAGCGTGTCATTGCCCTCGGGAATGATCCGAGCCCGACCCGTGACCGGATCGTCGATGAGGACAGCATTGGGCAGGACGAAGATGCCGAAATCGGATCGACCGTAGGACCTGGCCACGGCATTGAGCGAGTTGGTCACGTCGTCGACGGGATATCCCGCCGCCAACTGGGACTTGCCGAGGGAGAGGAGGAATTCCTCGAGATCCGCGGATTGGTCGAACGCGTCCGAATGACTCTTCGGCTGGTCTTCGGGGCTATCGCTCACGGGGACAGCCTGCCAGCCGATACCGTCAGATGCGTGGCTACCGCACCGTTCCACCGGGATCCGACCTACCGACCCATCATCGGAGTCGCCAAGGGCGTCTTCGGTGGTCTCGGCGTGCACTTCGACATCGTCGGAGAGGAGAACATCCCTCTCGAGGGGGGCGCGCTCCTGGCGATGAACCACACGAGCTTCCTGGATTTCGCTCTCGGGGGCATGCCCGCTCACCTGCGGGGCAAGCGGCTCGTGAGGTACATGGCCAAGGACGCGATTTTCAAGCACTGGCTCGGCGGGCCCCTCATGAGAGGCATGCGCCACATCCCCGTCGACCGTGAGCACGGCAGCCAGTCCTTCCGCGATGCGGTGACCTATCTCAAGGCCGGCGAGCTCGTCGGGATCTTCCCTGAGGCCACGATGAGCCGTTCGATGGACATCAAGGAGATCAAGACCGGTGCCGTGCGCATCGCGATGGCGGCGAAGGTTCCCCTGATCCCCATGTGCATCCTCGGCGGTGCACGGATCCTGTCCTATGGGCACAAGGACTTCTCGCGTGGCACGGTCGTCGCCATCACCGTCGGCGAGGCCATGCATCCCACGCGCGGCCAGGATGCGGAAGAACTCACCGTCCAACTCCGCACTCGCATGCGCGAGCTCCTCGATCAAACGGTCGCTCGCTACCCCTATGAAGGCAGTCCCTGGTGGATCCCGGCACGGCTCGGGGGTTCGGCGCCCACGCTCGAGCAGGCGGAAATCCTCGAACAGCAGGCGCGCGACCTCAAGGCGGCCAAGCGCGCTGCCAAGGGCGTGAAGAAGTAGTCACCATGAGCAAGCCCGCCGTCGACTACCGATTCATCCTCGCGAATGAGCGGACCTTCCTCGCGTGGCTGCGGACAGGGCTGGCGCTCGTCGCGGGCGGCGTCGCGCTGGACCAATTCGTGGCGATCGCGTCGGGGTCCGCGTTGGTGCGTTGGCTGTCCATCGCGACCATCGGCCTCGGCGCGCTGGTCGGCGTCGTCGGCATCATCCGTTGGCGCCAGGTGGATGCCGTGATGCATGAGGGCGGCGTCATGCGGCGGAGCAGCCTCGCCCTCTGGCTTGGCGTCACCTTCGTCCTCATTGCGGTGCTCATCGGTCTTGCGCTCATCGTCGTGGGCTGATCCCGTGAGTGAGCCGAACGAACCGGACTTCATGGAGGATGGCGAACTCCCCTTCGACGATCCTGTCGCGCGCACTCGCATGGCGTGGCTGCGCACCATGCTCATCGTTGCGGTGATCGGACTGCTGATGTGGCGGTCGGCGTACATCAACGGACAGGAGTGGTGGTCGCTCGCGTGGATCATCCCGAGCGCCCTGATGCTCGGGATCGGACTCACGCGGGTGCGTGGTCTGGCGCGATATGGCACGGGCGAGTCGCGCGTCGCTCCGCTCGCGTGGACGACAGGCGGATTCCTCACTCTCGCCGCGGTCGGCATGCTTCTGGCCGTCGTCTAGCCTGTGCGCCCATGAGCGCCTGTACGGTCGAATCCCTCCGCGAGGCGGTCCGCGAGTTGATGCCCCAACTCCAGGCCGACCTCGAACACCTCGTCGCCATCCCCTCCTGTGCCTTCACCGGGTTCCCGCGCGAGCCGGTGCACGAGGCAGCCGAGATCACGCGCCGACTCTTCGCCGATGCGGGCATGACGTCGGATCTGCTGCCCATCGATGGTGGCGAGCCGGCTGTCGTTGCGCGCGTCGGAGACGGTGCAGCGCGCGTCCTGCTCTATGCGCACTACGACGTGCAGCCCGCCGGCGACCTATCGCTGTGGACTACGCCGCCGTTCGAGCCGACATTGCGCGATGGCCGGCTCTATGGCCGCGGCGCCGCCGATGACAAGAGCGGCATCGTCATGCACCTCGGAGCGATCCGTGCGCTGCAGCGCGTGCTGGGTCACGTGCCGGTGCAGGCGACGGTGCTTATCGAGGGTGAAGAGGAGTGCGGCGGTCCGCTGCCGGACTACGTGCTCGAGCACCCAGAGGTGGCCCAGGCCGAGGTCATCGTCATTGCCGACGTCGGCAATCGCGCGATCGGGGAGCCGACGTTCGTCACCGCCCTGCGAGGAGTGGTCGATGCCACCGTCGAGGTGCGCACACTGCCGCGGCAGGCGCACTCCGGGATGTATGGCGGGCCCGCACCCGATGCTCTCC
>JBMTDJ010000066.1:0-11916 GCA_049431945.1 Candidatus Nanopelagicales bacterium
GGCCGCCGCCAAGAAGGCCCCCGCGGTGAGCGCAACCCCGAAGAAGGCGGCCTCTCGCGCGTCAGGGGCGACGACGTCGACCGCCGGAAGGACCACTCACGCGTCCGCGGCCTCGGCAACACCGGTGCCCACGGTGCTCACGGGCCGGATTCCGGTGATGGACGTCCGGCCCACCGTCGAGTCCGGTCGCCTTCCGGCCAAGGCCGTCGTCGACGAACAGGTCCCCGTGCGCGCCACGGTCTTCCGAGAGGGTCATGGATCGCTCGGCGTCGAGGTCGTGCTCCTCGATTCGGTCGGCAACGAGAAGGCTCGCGCGCGCATGAGCGACCTCGGCACCGGCATGGATGTGTGGGGTGCGGACATCACTCCTGACACCGAGGGTGACTGGTCGTTCGCGATCGAGGCATGGGACGACCCATGGGGCACGTGGTGGCATCGCGCGAGCATCAAGGTCCCGGCCGGGGTGGACATCGAGAGCGAACTCGAGGAGGGGGCGCGGCTGATCGACTCTCTTGCCGCACGACTCGGCAAGGGGGGCGCACGGACTCCCCGAATGCCGATCACCTCGCGCATTCAGGACATCGCGCGCACAGTCCGCAATCGCGAGTTGCCCCCTGAGGTTCGGCTGGCCGCCGCAGCGGACGCCGACGTGCTCGCGGTGCTGGCAGCTGCGCCACTCCGCGAGGGCGTGACGACGTGTGGCCCATGGCCGCTTCATGTCGAGCGGCGCCGCGCACTTGTCGGATCCTGGTACGAGTTCTTCCCTCGCAGCGAAGGCGCCACCGGCCGCCCCTTGAAGTCAGGGACATTCGCCAGCGCGGCAAAACGCCTTCCCGCTGTCGCCGCCATGGGCTTTGACGTCGTCTACCTACCCCCGATCCACCCCATTGGAGCCACGAACCGCAAGGGCCGCAACAACTCCCTCGAGCCGCGGGCCGGGGACCCGGGTTCGCCGTGGGCCATCGGCGGAAAGGCCGGCGGACACGATGCGATCCATCCTGATCTCGGAACCGAGACCGATTTCGCTGCCTTTGTCGAGTCTGCGCGCAAGCTCGGGATGGAGGTCGCTCTTGACCTAGCCCTGCAGGCCTCGCCTGACCATCCATGGGTGCGGGAGCACCCGGAGTGGTTCACCACGCGCGCAGATGGGTCGATCGCCTACGCCGAGAACCCGCCCAAGAAGTATCAGGACATCTATCCCCTCAACTTCGACAATGACCCCGAGGGCCTCTACGCCGAAGTCGTTCGTGTGGTGCTCCACTGGATCAGGCTCGGCGTCAGGATCTTTCGCGTCGACAACCCCCACACAAAGCCGCTGTGGGTGTGGCAGCGGCTCATCGCGCAGATCAATGCAGCCCACCCGGGAGTAATCTTCCTCGCAGAGGCATTCACCAGGCCGCCTATGATGCGCGCCCTTGCCGAGGTGGGCTTCCAGCAGAGCTACACCTACTTCACGTGGCGCAACGACAAGGCGGGACTCGAGGAGTACTTCACCGAGCTCGCCGGCCCTGCCTCGGCGTACATGCGCCCCAACGCCTTCGTCAACACCCCCGACATCCTCACCGACTACCTCCAGCGGGGTGGCCCCGCCGGCTTCGCGATCAGGGCCGCACTGGCTGCCACGCTGTCCCCCACCTGGGGCGTCTACTCCGGCTTCGAACTCTACGAAGGCACCGCGGTCCGCGAAGGCAGCGAGGAGTACCTCGACTCCGAGAAGTACGAGCTGAGACCGCGTGACTGGGCGCGGGCCGAGGAGGAAGGTCGATCCCTGGCACCCTTCGTCACGGTGCTCAACGACCTGCGCCGGCGCATGACGCCTCTGCAGGACCTGCGCAGCCTGCGCTTCCATCGCACCGAGGACCCCGAGGTGATCGCCTACTCCAAGCAGGTCGGTGACGACATCACCCTGGTGGTGTGCACCCTCGATCCGCATAATGTGCGCGAGACGACAGTGTGGTGGGACATGCCGGCGCTCGGCATGGACTGGCACGATCGATTCATCGCCCACGACCACCTCACAGCGCAGACCTTCACGTGGGGGCAGGGAACCTACGTCCGACTGGATCCGCTGATCAACGTCGCGCATATCGTCGAAGTCCGGCACGGGTCATGAGCAAGGACAAGGCGGGCAAGTCGCCGAAGACACCGCGCTCTGTCAAGGCTGACCGCTCGGAACTCGATCGCATCGTCGATGGCGCCCACCACGATCCGCACTCCATCCTGGGACCCCATTCCGGCAAGGACGGGGTCACCGTGCGCGTCCTTCGCCCCATGGCGGAAGCGGTCGTCGTCGTCCTAGACGACGGCTCCCGCGTGCCGCTCAGGCACGAGCACCGGGGTGTGTGGGCCGGGGTACTGCCGGTGAAGAAGGTCCCCGACTATCGCTTGGACGTCACGTACAACGGGCATGTCATCCCGGCCGATGACCCCTACAGGTTCCTTCCCACCCTGGGCGAACTCGACATGCACCTCGTCGCCGAAGGCCGACACGAGGAGCTGTGGCGCATCATGGGCGCGCACGTCCACGTCTACGACACGCCACAGGGCCCGGTCACTGGCGTCTCATTCGCCGTCTGGGCACCCAATGCGCGCGGCGTTCGCGTGACGGGCAGCTTCAACCACTGGGACAGCCTTGCCCATCCGATGCGCAGCCTGGGATCGACCGGCGTCTGGGAGATCTTCGTCCCGAACATCGGTGACGGCACGGTCTACAAGTTCGCGATCCTGGGAGCCGACGGCGTCTGGCGCGAAAAGGCCGATCCCTTCGCCTTTGCCACCGAGGTACCACCCGCGACAGGGTCGGTCGTCTACACATCACAGTACGACTGGGCCGACCACGCGTGGATGGAGAAGCGCCGCCACGCTGATCCCCTGCGACGGCCGATGTCCACTTACGAGGTGCATCTGGGCTCTTGGCGCCCCGGACTGGACTACCGGCAACTCGCGGAGGAACTTACGGCGTACGTGGTGGAGAAGGGATTCACGCACGTGGAGTTCCTTCCCGTCGCCGCGCATCCCTTCGCGGGGTCATGGGGCTATCAGGTGACGTCGTACTTCGCGCCGACGCCACGGTTCGGCAGCCCCGACGACCTGCGCTACCTCATCGACCGACTCCACCAGGCCGGCATCGGCGTCATCGTCGACTGGGTCCCGGCCCACTTCCCCAAGGACGACTGGGCGCTTGCGCGGTTCGACGGCACGCCGCTCTACGAGCACGCCGATCCGCAGCGCGGCGAGCATCCCGACTGGGGCACCTACATCTTCGACTTCGGGCGCACAGAGGTGCGCAACTTCCTCGTATCCAACGCGGTCTTCTGGTGCGAGGAGTTCCACGTCGATGGCCTGCGCGTCGATGCCGTGGCGTCGATGCTCTACCTCGACTACTCGCGCGAGGCGGGCCAGTGGACCCCCAATGCCTTCGGGGGTCGCGAGAACCTCGATGCAGTCGCCTTCCTGCAGGAGATGAACGCCACCGTCTACAAGCGCGTGCCCGGGGTCGTCACCATCGCCGAGGAATCCACGGCGTGGCCCGGCGTCACACGACCCACGTATCTCGGTGGTCTCGGATTCGGCCTGAAGTGGAACATGGGCTGGATGCACGACTCGCTCGGCTACATGCAGCGCGAGGCGATCCATCGGCAGTACCACCACAACGAGATGACCTTCGCGATGATGTACGCCTACAGCGAGCATTTCGTGCTTCCGCTCTCTCACGACGAGGTCGTCCACGGCAAAGGGTCGCTCATCGGGCGAATGCCGGGCGACCGGTGGCAGGAACTCGCCAATCTCCGCGCCTACCTCGGCTACATGTGGGCGCATCCGGGCCGCAAACTGCTGTTCATGGGCGCCGAGTTCGCGCAGCCCAGCGAATGGAATGCCGATACGGGCCTGGAGTGGTGGCTCATGCAGTTCGACGAGCACGCGGGCGTCGCCCGTGCGGTCCGTGACATCAACGCGGCGTATCGCGCGACCCCCGCGCTGTGGCAGCGCGACGACGATCCGGCGGGATTCGAGTGGATCGATGCCAACGACGCAGAGTCGAACGTCTTCAGCTGGATTCGCTGGGATGAGGATGGCCAACCCATGGTGAGCGTCTCCAATATGGCACCGGTGCCGCGGTACGGATACCGCCTGGGGCTTCCCGAGAGCGGCGAGTGGCAGGAGATCCTCAACACCGACGCCACGGAGTACGGCGGCAGCGGCGTGGGCAACATGGGTGCGGTGATGGCCGAGGGTGAGCCGTGGCACGGGCGCCCGACGAGCACCGACGTCACGCTCCCCCCTCTTGCCACCGTCTGGTTTCGCCCCGCACAGACAGAGTGAGGCGGCGCGATCAGAAGAGCGCGGCAGCCAGGGCCAGGCGTGCAGGCTGCACCGCGGGATCCTCGCCCGCCATCGCGAAAAGCTGGAGGAGCCGTTCGCGTGCGCGCTCGCGATCGTCGCCCGAGGTCGCCTTGACTTCGGCGATGAGCGCAGCAAAGGCCGTCGCCCAGTCGCCAGCGGCGGCGGCGACATCAGCATCGCGCAGCGCACCCGACTCCTCTGCACGCTCCAGCCGCAGCTGCATCTCGCACATCGCCACACCGGCTTGTGCGTCGACATCGGCAGGAGATGAGGCGAGAACCGCCCGGTACGCCTCCGCCGCGGCCGCCCAGTCCCCCGCTTCGATCGCGTCGAAGGCCGCGACGAATCGCGGATCGGTGGGCTCCTCCACGGACGCGTCGCCAGCGATGTCCTCGTCCGCTTCATCGGATGAAGCGGCCACCGTGCCGGTGATCCCGTTCTCCCCTGCGACGCGCAGCAGTTCATCGATGTACGCGCGCACCTGGGGCTCGGGGAGGGCACCTTGAAAGAGCGGGAGCGGCTGGCCACCGAGCACCGCGAAGACACTGGGAATGGACTGCACCTGGAAGGCCGCGGCAATCTGCTGCTCGACATCGACGTCGACCTTGGCGAGGAGGAAGCGCCCGGCGTACTCCGCAGCCAGCGTCTCCAGAATGGGCGAGAGCTGCTTGCACGGACCACACCACGACGCCCACAGGTCGAGCACCACGGGCACCGTCTGGCTCTGGATGATCACATCCTGCTCGAACGTCGCCGTGGTCACGTCGATGACGACCCCGGAAGGCGCACCGGCCATGGCCGTCGAACGCCGCTGCTCGGCTTCACGCTGACTGGCCAGGGCGCTGAGGTCGACGGCTCCGCGCAGGGGCATGGATGGCTGACTCACGTGCCCATCCTCCCATCCGGACCCAGGCGCGCCATCAGGTCCTCGGCCGCGGCAAAGGCGCTCAGCCGGCCTTGGGCGACCGCATCGACGACGTCGGGCACCAACTCCTGCCCCAGGCGTCCGCGGGCCCTGCCGAGTGCCAGCCCGAGGATCTCTGCCGCTGCGCGCTGACGTCGCTGCAGCGCCCAGTGATCGTCCTCGTCCAGCCACGCCCGCCGCTCATCGAGGGCCTCGACGAGATCGCCGATCTCGCCCCGCGCTGCCGACGATGTCACCACAGGGACAGCCCAACCATTCACCGGCTCCCCGAGCCGGAGCATCTGGCGCACCTCGCGCGCCGTCGACTCGGCGCCGTCGCGATCGGCCTTGTTGACGCACACGATGTCCGCCACCTCGAGAATGCCCGCCTTCGCCGCCTGGATGCCGTCACCCATGCCCGGTGCGAGGAGGACGACCGTGGCGTCGGCGGTCGCCGCCACATCGACCTCTGATTGGCCCACGCCCACGGTCTCGACGAGGATGACGCCACAGCCAGCGGCCTCCAGGACGCGCACCGCCTGAGGAGTGGCTGCCGCCATGCCACCGAGGTGGCCGCGTGAAGCCATGGATCGGATGAAGACTCCGTCGTCGGTCGCGTGCTCCTGCATGCGTATGCGGTCCCCGAGCAGGGCGCCGCCCGAGAATGGCGATGTCGGATCGATCGCCAGCACGCCGACGCGGAGACCGCGGGCGCGATAGGCGGCCACGAGCGTCGATGTCACCGTCGACTTCCCGACCCCGGGCGACCCCGTGAGGCCGATGACGTACGCCGGGGGCCCGGCGGGGAGGGCGCCCAGGGCCGCGGCCAGATCGGGAGCACCGTCCTCCACCCAGGAGATCAGGCGAGCGACCGCACGTGGCTCGCCCGCGGCGGCGCGAGCGGCGAGGTCCTCGGCCGAGGTCACGATGCGGGAACGCTCAGGATCAGCGCGTCCCCCTGCCCGCCTCCGCCACACAGCGCGGCAGCGCCGAGGCCGCCGCCGCGGCGACGTAGCTCGTGGGCAAGGTGCAGCACCAGTCGCGCCCCGGACATCCCGATCGGGTGTCCCAGCGCTATGGCACCGCCATTGACGTTGACGATCTCCTCTGAGACGTCGAGGACGCGCATCGAGACGATGCCAACGGCGGCGAAAGCCTCGTTGATCTCGATCAGGTCCAGATCGCTCACCGTGACGCCCTGCTTCTCACAGGCGCGGATGATCGCGCGCGCCGGCTGCTCGTGCAATGACGCGTCAGGACCGGCCACGACACCGTGGGCGCCGATCTCGGCCAGCCATGCGAGGCCGAGCTCCTCGGCCTTGGCCCGACTCATGACGACGACAGCCGCGGCACCGTCGGAGATCTGCGACGCCGACCCGGCCGTGATCGTGCCGTCTTTGGCGAAGGCAGGCCGCAGTCCGGACAAGGACTCCGGCGTCGTCTCCGCTCGGATTCCCTCGTCCCGCGCGAAGACGATGGGATCGCCCTTGCGCTGAGGGATCTCGACCCCCACGATCTCCTCGTCGAAGATGCCGGCGTCTTGCGCAGCGGCCGCAAGGCGATGCGACCGGGCAGCAAAGGCATCCTGATCTTCGCGCGTGAGGCCATATCGTGCGTTGTAGCGCTCGGTCGACTCACCCATCGCGCACTCGTCGAAGGCGCAGGTCAGACCGTCGAAGGCCATGGAGTCCACCACCGACCAGTCGCCGTACTTCACTCCCTCGCGCGAGCCCATGAGCAGGTGGGGGGCGTTGGTCATCGACTCCATGCCGCCTGCGACCACGATGTCGAACTCACCCGCGCGAATGAGCTGGTCGGCGAGCGCGATGGCATCGAGACCGGAGAGGCACACCTTGTTGATCGTGAGGGCCGGCACCTCCATGCCGATGCCTGCCTTGACCGCGGCCTGCCGCGCGGTGATCTGCCCGCTGCCGGCCTGCAGCACCTGGCCCATGATCACGTAGTCGACCTGATCCGGGGTGACCCCGGATCGCTCGAGGGCGGCCTTGATCGCGACCCCGCCGAGATCGGCGGCCGACAGACCCTTGAGTGAGCCGAGCAGACGCCCCATGGGGGTGCGGGCACCGGCGACGATGACGGACATGGCACCTCCGAGTGCGACCCCGCGGGGCCCTTGACACGATGGGCTCACCCTAGCGAGGAGGCTTCATGGGACGGGATCCGATGGCTGCAAGCGACCCTGTCATCACGCGTATCGACCATGTGGGCATAGCCGTGCCCGATCTCGACGCCGCCATCGCCTTCTACGCCGACGCCTTCGGCGTCCAGATGGTCCACGAGGAGGTCAATGAGGAGCAGGGGGTCCGCGAGGCCATGCTCGCCGTTGGCGACTCCCACATCCAACTGCTCGCACCCCTGCGGCCCGACTCCCCCATCGGCCGCTTCCTCGACCGGCAGGGGCCAGGCATCCAGCAGGTGGCCTACACCGTGGACGACATCGACGCCGCCTCCGATCGGCTGCGTGCTGCCGGCGTGCGCATGCTGTACGACGAGCCCAAGTCAGGGACGGCGGGATCGCGGGTCAACTTCGCCCACCCCAAGGACTGCGGCGGAGTCCTCATCGAGCTGGTCCAGCCCGCGGCGTCAGGCGAGCTCGCCCGTTAGCATGAACGATCGTTAAGCATCCGCACCGACGCCCACCTGCGAGGGGACGACCATGGACCAGATCCGCGAGGCGATCATCTCCGGCGCGGGCGCCGATATCGGCGCCCTCCCGACCCCGGAGTCCTACCGTGGCGTCACGGTCCACAAGGACGAGGCGGCCATGTTCGCCGGCATGCCCACGAAGGACAAGGATCCGCGCCAGTCGCTGCACCTCGACGACATCCCGACCCCCGAGCCCGGACCCGGCGAGGCCCTCATCGCGGTCATGGCGAGTTCGATCAACTACAACACCGTGTGGACGTCGATCTTCGAGCCGGTGTCGACCTTTGGATTCCTCGAGCGCTACGGCCGCAGTCACGACATGGCCAAGCGCCACGATCTTCCGTACCACGTCATCGGCTCGGATGCTTCGGGCGTGGTCCTCAAGGTCGGGCCGGGGGTCAACGCGTGGAAGCCCGGCGATGAGGTCGTCGCGCACTGCCTGTCGGTCGAACTCGAAAGCCCACTCGGCCATAACGACACGATGCTCGATCCCGAGCAGCGCATCTGGGGATTCGAGACCAACTTCGGGGGCCTTGCCGAAATCGCCCTCGTCAAGTCAAACCAGCTGCTCCCCAAGCCCGCCCACCTCACCTGGGAGGAGGCAGCAGCCCCGGGCCTGGTCAACTCCACGGCCTACCGCCAACTCGTGTCGCGCAATGGCGCTGGCATGAAGCAAGGCGACATCGTGCTCATCTGGGGAGCAACAGGCGGCCTGGGCTCATACGCCACCCAGTACGCCGTCAACGGTGGAGCGATTCCCATCTGCGTGGTGTCAAGCGAGGACAAGGCGCAGCTGTGCCGCGACATGGGCGCGGAGCTCATCATCGACCGCAAGGCTGAGGACTACCGATTCTGGAAGGACGAGCACACGCAGGACCCCAAGGAGTGGCAGCGCCTGGGCAAGCGCATCCGCGAGCTCACGGGCGGCGAGGATGTCGACATCGTCTTCGAGCACCCGGGCCGCGAGACCTTCGGCGCCAGCGTGTACGTCACCCGCAAGGGAGGCACCATCACCACCTGCGCATCGACCTCGGGCTTCATGCACGAGTACGACAACCGCTACCTGTGGATGAATCTCAAGAGCATCGTCGGGTCCCACTTCGCCAACTACCGTGAGGCCTACGAGGCCAACCGATTGATTTCCCGCGGTCTCGTGCACCCCACCCTGTCCCAGACCTTCCCACTCGAGCAGGCCGGTCAGGCCACCTACGAGGTCCACCGCAACGCACACCAGGGCAAGGTGGGCGTCCTGTGCCTGGCACCCGAGGAGGGGCTCGGCGTGCGGGACCACGAGATGCGTGAGCGACACCTCCCCGAGATCACCCGCTTCAAGGGGGCATGAGGCCCGGCCCCCACGTACGATGGCCCGGGTCAGCACAACCGGGCCGGCCTGGCCGATCGCCGGGCCCGAAGGCCCCGGCATCCAGGAAGGGGCGACGGTGGCGACCAGCCAGATCACCGATCGTCAGCCCTGGCATCTCGATCGCGGCCGCAGGGCCGGCGAGATGGGGTACCTGCCCGGTCTCGACGGCGTCCGCGCGCTGGCGGTCATGGGCGTCCTGCTCTACCACGGCGACCTCACGTGGATGCAGGGCGGCTTCCTCGGCGTCGACGTCTTCTTCGTCCTCTCAGGCTTCCTCATCACGACGCTCATCGTCGAGGAGTTCAATCGCTCGGGCCGCATCGACTTCAAGCGCTTCTACCTCGCCCGTGCCCGCCGACTCCTGCCGGCGCTGCTGCTCATGCTCGTCATCGTCGGCATGCTCGCGGCCTTTATCTACCGCGACTCCGCCGCGTCCTTCCGCGCCGACGCCCTGGCGTCGATGTTCTACGTCACCAACTGGTGGTACATCTTCTCCGACACGTCGTACTTCGAGGCGATCGGACGCCCGCCCTTCCTCGCGCACCTGTGGTCGCTCGCAGTCGAGGAGCAGTTCTACCTGCTGTGGCCAGCAGTGGTCTGGCTCCTGCTGCGCTGGCGCGGTCGCGGAGCTGTGTTCTACGTCGCTCTCGGCGGCGCCGTGGCTTCCACTCTCTGGATGGCCTTTCTCGCCATCACCAACGGCTACCCGCAGGAGGCTGACCCTAGCCGCGCCTACTTCGGCTCGGACAGCCACATCATGGGCCTGCTCCTTGGCGCTGCCCTGGCCATGGTCTGGCGCCCGGGCAGGCTGTCTACGCGCCTCACCGCCGGAGCCAAGGCAGTCATCACGACTATCGGGGTCGTGGCCCTGCTCACCGTCATCTGGTTCTTCTGGCAGGTGGGCGAATACTCGAACTTCATCTACCGCGGCGGTTTCCTCGTGCTCTCCGCGGTGGTGTGTGTGCTCATCGCCGCGGCGAGCCACCCGGGGGCGCCGTTCGGTCGCATGCTGGGAGCCCAGCCCATGCGCTACATCGGGCAGCGCTCCTACGGCCTGTACCTCTATCACTGGCCCATCTACGTCATCACGCGCCCCGAACTCGACATTCCCCTCGACGGCCCGGCTCTCCTCGGCCTGCGCCTAGGGCTCACCTTCCTCGTCGCCGAGATCTCCTACCGCTACGTCGAGATCCCCATTCGGCGCGGCGCCATAGGCGCCTTCCTCGCGCGCTGGCGCGAAGCCGAACCGGATGAGCGCGCCTATCTCGGCCGCCGCGTCCTCGCGAGCAGCGGGGTCGCCATCGCGGCACTGGGGCTCATGGGTGCGGGGCTGGCCACGGCGAAACCCGCCGATCAGGAGATTCCCGCCGACGTGGCTGCCGCGATCGGCATCGACGACGGCGGTCCGACGGAGATCCTCATCGACGACCCGAGCACGAGCCCGAGCACAGGCGCCTCGATGGAGCCGACGGCAGACCCGGGCGCGCCGGATGCGCCCGCCGAGTACTCCGTCGACGGCCTGCTCACCAATGGCAACGGGGCCCTCACCGCCATCGGCGATTCGGTCATGCTCGGTGTGGCGGACCAGCTCATGAGCAAGATCGACGGGTCCAAGGTCGATGCCGAGGTGAGCCGCCAAGCGTCCGGTGTGCTGGAGCGAGTGCAGAAGCTGTCCAAGAAGGGACTCCTCGCACCCACGGTCGTCATCCACACAGGGACCAACGGTGTCGTCACCGAGGACCAGCTCCGGGAGATGCTCGACCTACTCAGCGACCGAGATCGCGTCATTGTCGTGAACACCAATGTGCCCCGCCCATGGCGCAAGCCCAACAACGAACTCATCGCCGCCGTGGTACCCGAGTACCCCAATGCCGTGATTGCCGACTGGTACTCCGCTTCCGTCGACAATCCCGAGTACTTCGTGCGCGATGGCACCCATCCTCAGTGGCCGGACGGCATCAAGGCGTTCGTCCGCGA
The DNA here is from genome assembly GCA_049431945.1 of Candidatus Nanopelagicales bacterium. Classification (GTDB taxonomy): domain Bacteria; phylum Actinomycetota; class Actinomycetes; order S36-B12; family S36-B12; genus Mxb001. The sequence continues at coordinate 11,256 of JBMTDJ010000066.1, forward strand.
GATCATGCGAGCCGCGGGCCTCAACACATAGCGAGCGAAGACAGCACCTCAGCCACGCGTTCGGGTGCCTCGAGCGGGCTGAGGTGCCCGCTCCCGGGGATCACGACGAGCCGAGCGTCCGACGCCGCCTGGACGATGAGTTCCTGCTCCGACATCGGGCTCATCGTGTCCTGGTTCCCCACCACGACGAGCACGGGCACATCGAGTTCGCGGAGGACGTCGAGCGCCTCGGATCGAACCGCCATCGCTCGCTGCGCCCACGCAATGGTTGCACGCGGGGCGCCATCCAGGACCTGCTGCACTCGTGCCACGATCTCGGGGCGGCTCTCGCGGGTAGCCTCCCCCAGCAGGCCGTCGATCATCCCGGCGGACCAGTCCCCACCAGTCTCGGCGAGCGCAGCAATGCGCTCGCGGTTATCCCGGGCCGCGTCACCATCGGCCGTCGCCTTGGTGTCGACGAGCGCAAGCGCCTGCACCAGGTCGGGCCTGTCGCGGGCGATACCGAGAGCCACGTAGCCACCCATGGAGCAGCCCACGATCACCGCGGCTTCATCCAGCAGTGACGCCACATCCTCGACCATCCACTGCAGGTCAGGCGCGTTGTCGCCCAGTGGTGCGTGACCGAACCCGCGAAGGTCCGGTGCGATGACCCTGTGACCGT
>JBMTDJ010000067.1:0-11904 GCA_049431945.1 Candidatus Nanopelagicales bacterium
TGATGCGGTGCTCTCCCGAGACCATCCTGGGCGCGTAGTAACCGCCGAGGGAGACGCCCCAGACACCGATCCGCTCGGGATCCACATCATCTCGCTGCTCGATCCAATCAACGATCGCCGTGCCCACGGTCTCCCAGTCACCTCGGATCGGCAGGTCATACTCGGACTCTCCTTGGCCCGGGCCGTCGACCGAGAGAGTGGCAAGTCCGCGTTCAAGGAAGAGTTGCTCGGTGCTGCGCAACTCCTCCTTGGTTGAGTCAAGCCCGGGGACCATGATGACGATGGGCGGGTGCGTTGCGCCGCGCGGCAGACGCAGAATTGCACTTAACTCGAATCCTTCAAAGGGAATCCCGACGCGCTCACCAGGCGGATCAAGGTAGGGAAGCGAATCCGTCAAGCACCGTACCGCGGACTCGTGCACCTTGCGCATGGTGTCCGGGTAGTCGACAAAGACAAACTTTCCGAAGTGGTAGTAGACGGCGGCGGTCGACAGATGCGTGCCCGCAGAGCGGAATCTGCCTTCCGTCAACGCTTCACGTCCCAGATCCTCGTGAACGCCGGCTGCGACCGACCATGCGTCAGCCCAGTCTTGCCAACGTTGCACCGAAGCCGTCACGCGCTGGAAGTCCGCGACGGCGACCCCATTAGTCGTGAATCGGGGTGCCCAGTGCGAAATGGCTTCTCGCACAAGGACGTCCTGGTCCTGTGTCATGACACCATCACTGCTCCTTCCGGGAAGTCATGCAAATCCTCAATGCCGTCAGGGCGCACGACGACCATCTCGCCGGTCTGAACCCCGGCCCGGTGGTCACGCGTCGTGACGTTCGGCTGGATGACGACCGACATCCCGGACCGCAGCAGCCCCGTAGGTTCCGATCGAGGAACCCGGGAAGGACTCACGCCCACTGGCTCCAGATAGCCCATCCCCAAACCGTGGAACAGGTCATCGGTCGTGGTGTAGCCCGACTTCTCGATGCACTCCGCCGCATGCAGAGTCTCGAGCGCCGCCACACCATCGCGCATCGAGTCCCTCATCGCGAGCCTGGCTCGCGCCGCCACTTCATGTAGGCCGATGTACTCCGGGGTCGGTTCACCGACGAAGACCGTGCGAAGGATCTGGCCGGGATACTCAGCGGCTACGGAGGCACTCAACTCAAACGTCACCACGGACCGCGGTCCGACGATTCGCCCCTCCGGGAACTGACTGGGGACATCTCTATCCGGCGCGTCCATGTCCGTGACGCAGATGTAGCAGATGTGATCTCTAGCCCCAGCCCGAGTGTATGCAGATCGAGCGGCTGCCAGAAGCTCCCAGTCGTTAGCGCCGGGGACTATTGCATCGATAAGCCCCTGGGCTCCGAGATCACTTGCCTGTGCCCCGAGTCGCAGCGCCGTGATCTCCTCTTCGGACTTTATCGTGCGCAACTCAGCATGCCGCCCGTCCACACTGACAAGCTCAATGCCGACGCCGGCGGCCGCAGTACGAATGACAGGGGGTACAACTCCAAGAGTCGCCACGCGTGTGGCACCCGTGAGCAACACGGACGCGTCGATCTCACCAATGTCTCCGACAGTCACGTCATGGGCCACGCGTCGCGCAGCAGGAACGTGGTTGTGGAAGCTCACCCACATTCGCGCACCGGTGTCATCGAGGGCAAGCCACGCAGCGCGAGTCACACCCCAACCCGTGAGGTAGGTCACGTGGACCCCGCTTCGATTCTCGCCAAAGGCCAAGACCCTGTCGGCATCGACCTCCCGAGCCACATCGAGCGTCTTGGTGCGTCGGCGGAGGTACTCGGCCTCGCTGAACTCGTGCTGGAGCAAGCCCACGTCTACGCTCCTCGAGCCTTACCCAGATACATCGTCGCAACCTCTGGATTGTCAGCGATTTTGGATGCATCGCCAGTCAGGCGCACACGGCCCTGTTCCATAACGACACCATGACTTGCAAGATTCATACCGAGCCGCACATTTTGCTCGACCATGAGCACGGAGCGGCCCGATGCCGCCATGTCACGGACGAGTCCGGCGACTTTCGCCACAGACTTCGGGTCGAGGCCAAGCGAAGGCTCGTCAAGGAGGACGAGCCCAGGATCCAACATGAGGGCCCTTCCGATCTCCACCATGCGGCGCTGACCACCGGACAGGTTGCCGGCATTTTCGCGTGCGCGCTCCTTGACGAGCGGAACCATCTCCTCAACGAGTTGCATACGCTCCTTGAGCAGAGCGCGATCGCGCCTGATCGCGTAACCCCCGAGCAGGACGTTCTCGTGAACGGTCATTTCCGGGAAGAGGGCTCGATTCTGGGGCACCTGTGCGATGCCTTCCCGAAGGACGTCACCCGCGTCCCAGCCCGTGATGTCCTTGCCCAGGAAGGTCACGGTCCCCTTTGAGGGCTTGATGAGACCGCTGATCACCCGGAAGACGGTGCTCTTGCCAGCCCCATTGGGCCCGACAATGCACGTCACGGTACCCCGGTCCACGGTGAGATCCACCCCTTGGAGCACCAGGCCACCGCCATACCCGGCCTCGATGTCGCGCATCTGAAGCACTGTCTCAGACATCGTTCGACTCCAACATGTGGTCGGGACCGAGGTAGGCCTCGATCACCTGGGGGTCGTTGCGAATCTGATCCGGCGTTCCTGAAACAAGCACCTTGCCAGCCGCCAGCACGTGAACGGTGTCGCAGAGCCCGAGTACGAGCGGGATGTTGTGTTCGACGATGAGAATCGTCGTACCCGCCTCATTCAACTTGCGAATTACATGCGCAAGCTTCTCGATGAGTGTCGGGTTGATACCGCTCGCCGGCTCATCGAGGAGGATGATGCCGGGGCGCAGCATCAGCACCTGGGCCAATTCGACGAGCTTCTGCTGACCGAAGCTCAGAGCGCCAGCTTCCTGTCGCTCGAATTGCCCTAGGCCCATGAAGTCGAGGACATCCCGTGCCCTCTCCACTTCGTCACCCGAGTAACGTCCGGCAACCATCTGTTTCGCACTCGTCTTCTCGAGTGGAGCAACGAGGTTATCGAGCACGGTCATCGTCTTGAACAGGCGCGTGATCTGGAACGTGCGCCCAAGCCCTTCGTGGGCTCGGGTCCAGACCTTCTGGCGCGTGATGTCAATTCCGTCGAGGAGGACGGTGCCGCCATCGGGACGGAATGTGCCGGTCATGCAGTTGAAGAGAGTGGTCTTTCCTGATCCATTCGGCCCGATGAGTCCCGTGATGGTGCCCCGTATCACCTGCATATCAACGCTATCCACGGCTGTCACGCCACCGAAGCTCTTGATGATTCCCTTCACCTCAAGAACGGCGGCGTCTGCCTCAACATTTCCGGATTTGCGCGCAGCAATTCGATCGACTGAGACATCCTTGATCTCCGCTATGGAAGCCTGATCGATGAAAGCCACCGAATCGGTCTTGACTTTGCGTCTTTTGAGAGCCCTGCCGATCGTGGGCAGCAATCCTGCTGGCATGAACATGACCGTGAGGATCAGGATGAGGCCCATGATGAGGAGCCGAGCACTGAATTCCCCTGCCAGCAGGGTCGACCCCTCATTGGCCATTGTCACGAGGAATCCACCCAGCACGGGTCCCCAGAGCGTGCCTCGGCCGCCCACGAGGGCCGAGAGCACGATGAAGACGCTCATGAGGATGGCAACGGTCAGCGACGGAGTCACGAACCCGAGGTACTGAGCGTAGACAGCTCCCGCAAAACCAAAGGGAATCGCGCTGAGCGTGTAGGCGGTGACCTTGTACAGGGTGGTATTGATGCCGATGGCCGCTGCCTTGCCCTCATCGTTGCGGATGGCCACGAGGCCAGCACCAAGTCGCGAACGCATGACAAAGGCCACGAGGGCGACGGTCAACAGCAGCAACCCGACAAGAACGTAGTAGTAGATCGTGGTCGGGTCGTCCTTGTTCCACGATGGCTGCTTGACGATGAAGCCCTCGGTGCCCCCGGTAAGGGACTTCCAATTCGCTGCCACGAGCATGACAAGAAGGAGAACGGCAATCGTCATGATCACGAAGGAATGACTGCGGGTTCGCAGGATGATCATTCCGACCACCAGGGCGACGAGACCGGACATGACGCCCGCGATCGGCATGAGGAGCATGGGCTCGATGCTCCACAACTTGCCGAGAATTGCACCGGTGTACATGCCTACGTAGAGATAGACGCTATGACCCAGTGACACGTACCCCGCGAGACCGCTGATGATATTCCACCCTGAAGCCATGATGGCGTAGAGCAGGCACACGATGAGTACGGATTGCTCGTAGCGAGTGTCCGAGAATGCAAGGGGATAGACGAGGAGAAGGATGATGAAGACAAGGGGGATGATCTTTGACGGCTGCTTCAGGAAAGTCACGCCGCCACGTCCTCTCGCGTCTTCTCTCCGAGAAGTCCATGCGGTCGGACAAGAAGCATGACGAGGATGACTCCGTAGAAGAAGACCGCCGACCACTGGGGTACGTAGGCATTCGCGAAAGCCTCCGATACACCGAGGATCATGGCCGCAAGGATCGCCCCCGGCACGCTCCCCATTCCGCCCAGCACGATCACGCCGAGGAGGCGGGCAATCCAGTCATATTGGGTCGCGGGGTAGATGGGATACATGATCGCCAGGAGAACACCGCCGACCCCTGCTGTCATGGCACCTATGCCGAAGGCAAGCGACGAGGATTTCGTCGCCGAGATGCCCACGAGCGCAGCGCCGTCCTTGTTTTGGGCCGATGCGCGCAACGCCCTGCCTGCCCATGAGAAACGCAGGTAGGCGTAGATGGCGCCGAGGACAAGCACCGCGAGCACCCCTGAGATGAGCTGAGGGTAGGGGAGGACGAGCTCGCCGATTCGGAATGACTGGGTGAAGTACGGGGGGGTCACCGACTTGAACTTGTTGCCGAATACGAGGTTCAGAATGCCCTCGAGTGCGATGGCGACGCCGAACATGAGCAACACCGTCATGCCAGGACCCTGTGGTGCCACCCGAATGACCAAGCCGCGATAGATGACCCAACCCACGAGGCCCATGACCAGACCCATGACGGGGACGAGGAGAAGAGGCTCGAGGCCAAACATGTCCCACACCTGCCACGTGAAGAGGGCGCTGAACACGAGGAAGGATCCCTGCGCCACGTTGACCACGTCCAGGACTCCGAAGATCAACGTCACCCCGGAGGCTAGGAGCGCGTACACACCTCCCATGAGGACCCCGAATGCGAGAACCTGAATGAATTCCACGACTCTCCTCACGTGGGACCAGCGGGATAACGGGATGGCGCAGGAATATGCGCTTGCAGGCACTGCCCGCCCGAACCTGGTCCGCGTGGTGATCTCACCACGCGGACCAGGTCCGCACTTTTGCGTTACTTCCAGGCGGGCTTGGGCACGACCACATTGCCGCCATTGGTGCTAGCGGCGGGCGGTGCCACGATTTCCACCGAACCGTTCTGCCACTGAGCAAGGAAGAACTCGCCCTGAGGCTGGCCGATGTCGTTCCATGTCAGGTCGCCAAGGATCGTGGAGACTCCATTGGCCCGGAGCCAGTCGGCCATCGCCGGGTTGTCACAGCCACCCGTGCCTTCCACGGCTGCCTGCAGAACCTCGGCCGCGGCATAGGCATCAGCAGCATCCTCAGCGGGAACCAGGCCCTCGCCGTTCTGCTTCTGGTACTCGGCGATGAACTCGGCATTGCCCGGCGTGGGAGCCTTCTCGCTCCACGACACCGCGTAGAAGATGCCATCCTCGTTACCTGCGCCAACGCCCTCGACGTACTGCGCGCCGTTGCTCGGTGCTGAAGTCTGGAACATCAACTTCGGGTTGTAACCGATCTGAACGAGGCTCTTTGTGAGGCTCACGCCATCCTCGAACACCGCGCCTTGGGCGATCAGATCGGGCGCAGCTGATGCGATCTTCGCTGCGAAGGGCTGGAGGTTGGTCGTGCCCTCGGGGTAGATCTCCGAGTACACGGTCTGCACTCCTGCCGCCTCCAGTTGGGCCTGCATGGACTCGATCACGGGCGCCGCGAACGGGTCATCCATCGTGACGTACGCCGCCGTCTTGGGGCGCTGGTCCTCAGGGAGCGCAGCGATCATCTGGACGAAGGGGTTCGCCTGATCGGGGGCAATCGCCTGCTGGGCGAAGAAGTAGTACTTCGGCTGAGGCTCGAAGATCTTCGGCGACCCACCTGCGGGCGCGATCAGCACCATCTGATTGTTCTCGGCGACGGTGGACGCCGGGAAGTTGAGAAGCGACGAGAACGTGCCCAGGAGCAGGGGCACCTTCTCCTGGCTAATCAGGTTGTTGTAGTCCGTCACAACCTGCTCTTGGCTGCTGGCGTCATCAAAGATCACCAGCTCCACCTGACGCCCGAGTAGGCCGCCATTCGCATTCGTGAGTGTCTGCCAGACCTCGTAGCCCTTCTTCGCTTCCCCACCGGGCTGCGAGAAGTCGCCAGTCAATGGCAGCGAGATACCGATACGGATGGTGTCGCCGCACGTGTCGGTGACCTCACCACCCGAGCTCTCGCCCGAGGAGCCGGACCCACCGCACGCAGCGAGGACCAAGCTCATAGTTGCCGCGGCCGCGAGGATGACCCCCGCACGCCGTCCGCCCGATTGGCGGACTCGAGAAGTACCCATAGACGATTCCCTCCAGGACAGGGCAAGCGATAACAATCGATTGCACGCGCAATCTCTCCTTCCCTGTCCCGCCTGTCAAGCGATCCGGCCCAATTCGTGGCCACCGTGTCCGTTTTGTGATCGTCAGCCGTGTTTCCTGCCCCCTGACCAGCGCTACAGTTGGCCGGCTCGATCGGCTCACGATTGCAGGGAGAGGCCATGCCGCACCTGAGGATCGGCCAATTCAGCCGTTCCCCCGTCCTCGTCGCTTCTCGGCGACTCGGGTGGGACACCGCCGAGGGCCTCACCCTGGACATCAGTCCCGTTCCTTCGTCGCCAGCCCAGTTCGCAAGCCTTCGCGATGGCGAAATCGACGTCGCCCTCACGAGCCCGGACAACGTGCTCCTCTACGCAACGACGGACAAGAACCCCGTCGGCTCGCGGATACCCGTCGTCATCCATCGCGGCGTAGATGGCGGTCTCGGACTTGGTCTCGTGGCAAGGCCCGAGATCAGCGAGCCCGAAGGCCTAGTCGAAGTTCCCGTTGCTGTCGACGTGCTTCAGTCCGGCTTTGCGATGCTGCTCAAGGCCATGATTTCGCGACTCGGAGTAGACCCTGCTCGGTTAACGTTCGTGGAAGAAGGTGCAACGCCAAAGCGGGCCGACCGACTCATCGAGGGTGCAGTGGGAGCCACGATTCTCAATGCCGAGTCACGCGTGAGGGCCGAAGCACAAGGGATGCGGGTCTGGTCCACGTCTTCCGACATATCCAAGAACTACCCCGGGACAGTCCTGGCCTCGCTTGATGACGGGCCCGACTTATCCCCGCTCCTCAGAATGTGGGACCGCACAACTGCCTGGCTCCTCGACGCCCCAGCACGCGAAGTCCAGGAGGTTATCGGTCAGGATCACGCAGAACTAGGCAGTCGTGAGTACATCGACATCATGCGTACGGAACCCACGGGACTTCGACGTCACGCGCGCGTCACCGCCGAGGAGCTTGAGGTGCTCGTGACCCTCCGCGAAGAGGCGGGTGCCTACACGCCGACAAGGCAGGACCTGCGCACACTGGCCCTCGAGTGAATTCACCTCTTCCCACCAGGGTGATTGCAGCTTTGCTGGCAGGAGTCTTCATCTCCACCTTCGCTCGGTTCCTTATGCCACCGATGCTGCTGGCCATGTCTACCGATTTCGCCGTCACACTCGCCGTGATCTCGCTGGCCGCCAGCGCCTACTTCCTGACGTACGGGCTCGCGCAGCCAGTCTGGGGGGTTATCTCAGACCGGATCGGCCGCGTAGCCGTGATGAGGCTGGCATTGCTCTCCTCCGCCACCTTGGATGCACTCAGTGCGATCCCGATGCCCGTCAGCCTCTTCATCGTCACCAGAGCATTGAGCGGGGCCTGCATGGCCGGAGTATTTCCGGCCGCCCTCATCTATGTCGGTGACGCCATCAAGAACCCACGCGATCGACAGCCCCGTATTGCGCTCCTCATGTCCGGCGTCGCGATCGGAATCACGCTCGGGACACTCGCTGCGGGTCTTGGGGTGGAGACCATCGGGTGGCGTGCCTTCTACCTCATCACCGCGGCGCTGTCCGTCGCCGTGGCCCTCTTTGTCGCTCGCGTGCCCGAACCACAGCGAGGACCCACGCTGCCAGTCGCTCGGGCATTCGCCCTCGTGCTGACCGATCGCTGGTCACTGCTCTTGTACGGCCTCGTGTTCGTCGAGGCGGGAATTCTCCTCGGGGGATTTGCGATGATCCCCGCCTCGATCGAACTCGCAGGCGGCACACCCGCGATCGCGGGCCTCCTGACGGCGGGTTACGGCATATCCGTCCTGGTCATGAGCACCATCGCGCGCTACGCCAGCGCCAAACTTGCGGCCGCTGTCCTGCTCGTGATTGGGGGATCTGGCGCCATCATCGGCTTCGGATTGCTAGCGCTTTCGATCTCACCCATTCTGGTGGTCGTGAGCGTCACCTTGCTCGGAGTCGCGTGGGTGTTCATGCATTCCACCCTCCAAACATGGGCAACCTCCCTTTCGTCAGAAGCGCGCGCAACAGCCGTTTCCCTGTTTGCCGGCTTCATGTTCCTAGGCAACGGGGTCGGCACGCTCCTAGCTGGATGGGGCCTTGAGAATGCTGGTGCGCGCTCGCTCTTCTTGACAGTGACATGCATCGCGTTGCTACTCACCGTGATCGCTGCCATCTCGAGGCGCCTATTCGAAAGTCGAATAGTCTAGGCGCCATGGCAGCGACGCTCAAGGACGTGGCCAAGCTCGTCGACATGCATCCGGCGACCGTCTCACGCGCGCTCAATCCGCGCACGTCCCATCTGGTGAGTCCAGAGACGGTCGCCAGGGTGCGCAAGGCAGCGGAGTCCCTCGATTACGTCCCGAATCCGATGGCCTCGGGGCTGCGAACCTCGCGGTCGCACACCATCGGGGTCGTCATTCCAGATCTCACCAATCCGCTCTTCGCCGGAATGGTCAGAGGCATGCAGGACACCCTGGCACGAGCCGGCTACACGCCGCTGGTCGTGAATACCGACAATGACGTCGAAACTGAGAGGAAGGTCGTTTCGTCTCTCAAGGCCCGGCGCACGGACGGCCTTATCCTTGCGACCGCTCGCCGCGAGCACCCACTCCTAGAGGAGATCAGCTCAACCCTGCCCATCGTGCTCGTCAATCGCGTCACCGAGAGTGTCGCGCTTCCTTCTGTCACCACCGATGAGCAGCACGGTGTACGCCTCGCAGTTGACCACCTCGTAGGCCTCGGACACTCCCAGATAGTCCACCTCGCTGGGCCGAGCTGGTCCTCCACGGGTCACGATCGGGCCCAGGCCTTCCAGCGCGCCATGAAGAGTCACGGGCTGACCGCAACGCGCCGATCCATCACCGTGCCGGCATGGAGTGTCGACTCCGCGCGCGAGGTTGCCCAAAAAGTCCTTGCATCCAACGCTGCCACCGCCATCGTTGCCGCCAACGACCAATTGGCACTGGGCGCCTTCGCTGCCGTGCGGCAGTTGAACAAGCGGTGCCCACGCGATGTCAGCATCGTGGGCTACAACGACATACCTCTGATGGCGTTGGTGGATCCACCCTTGACGACCGTGCGGGTCCCGGTAGTCGACATCGGATCAGAGGCCGCGCGGCTACTCCTCAGCCTCCTGCGGGAGGAGACTCCCACGGCGACCAAACACGTCAAACTCACTCCAGAGCTCGTTATCCGCGGCTCAACCGCCCCACTGCGCGCCTAGGAGGATCCATGAACAGTCGTACGCTCGGAACAGGATCAGCGTCTCTAGAGGTCACCGCTTTAGGGCTGGGTTGCATGGGAATGAACTTCGCCTACGGAAAGGCCGATGACGTCGAATCCGTACGTACCCTTGATGCGGCGATGGACGCAGGTATCCGCCTCCTGGACACTTCTGACTCCTACGGGCCGTTCGACAATGAAGAGCTCATAGGTGGTTGGCTCAGGAATCGCGCGGAACGGCCGACCATCGCAACCAAGTTCGGCCAGGAATTCCTCCCTGATGGGGGGCGTCGCCTGAACGGCCGTCCCGAATACGCCCGGAAAGCCGTTGAGGGCAGCCTGCGCAGGCTCGGGGTGGACCGCATCGATCTCTATTACCTCCATCGGGTCGATCCGGCGGTCCCCGTGGAGGAGACGTGGGGTGCGATGTCCGAACTCGTGACACAGGGCAAGGTCGGCTGTCTGGGCATCTCCGAGGCCAGTGCTTCGACCCTTCAACGGATCCACGCGGTGCATCCAGTGACCGCCGTGCAGACGGAGTGGTCATTGTGGACCCGGGATGTCGAGACAAACGGCGTCCTAGCTACGGCTCGCGCACTCGGCATCGGCTTTGTGGCCTACTCGCCACTAGGGCGCGGGTACCTTACGGGCGCAATCCGCAAGCCAGAGGATCTCGCCGAAGACGACGGCCGCCGAGCCTGGCCGCGCTTCAGCGCGGAGGCGCTGGACGCCAATCGCGCCATCGCTGACGGTGTGGCTGACGTGGCCGCCCGAGTGGGCTGCACGCCCGCGCAGGCGGCGCTCGCCTGGTTGCTCCATCAAGGGGACGATGTCGTTCCCATCCCCGGCTCTCGCAAGGTGAGTCACCTCATGGACAACGTCGGCGCGCTCAATGTGCACTGGACAGCACGGGATTCCGAGGTCCTCGAGTCTTACGCCCCTATCGGCGCCGCAGTCGGCCAGAGGTACCCCGAGGCCCTCATGAAGTCGATCGACTCCTGAGACCGGGCCATCGGTGACCGATCGCCCCCGTCGTCACTGCCAGGAATGCCAACGCGGTGCCCGCGACCAGAAGACCATCCACAAGATGCAGGAGTAGGTAGTCGAGGGCCAGAGCTCCCACGAGTTGTCCGGCCGTCACCAGGAGTGTCACGGCAAGGACGCCGATGCGACCAACGACCCAGGCTGTCGCGGCGAGGAAGGTTGCACCGATCACACCGCCCGCGTAGAGCCAGGGCGGTCCGCTGGGGAGCGGCTGGGCGTCCACGATGCCCAGGCCGACATTGACCGCCCAGATACCGGCCACGATCGCGCCTCCCAGCATGAAGTTGATCCACGCTGCAACGATCGGTGTGCGACTCACCGCCGTAACCCGGCCATTGGCAGCCTGCTGCCAGGCCACGGCCGCCCCGGTGATCACGCACAGGCCAGCCCACGCGATGGCACCGGGGCCCTCATCCCAGCGGCCCCCTGAGGCCGTGACCACAGCGGCAAGTCCCAGCACCGCCGCCGCGAAGCGAGCAGGGGTGAGCGCCTGCCGACCCCGTGGGCCCCACCCGCGTGCATCCACGAGAAGTGATGATGCGATCTGCCCACCCACCAGCGAGACGGAGAAGAGCGCCACACCAATGACGGGTACCGACAAACTCTGCGTCGCGATGAACAGGCCCCCCGAGATGCCACCCAACACGACCCAAGCGGGCTGGGCGCCTTCAGCGACAGCGGTCTTGAGGAGCCCGAGCCCCTGGCGCACTTTGGGTCGAGCAAGCCCTATCGCGGTCAAGACGATCAGACCCACCGCAAAGGACACGGTCGCGGCCTGCAGGCCGCTGCCCACACTGATCGCCAGGCTCCCGTTGGCTCGTGCCTGCACAGCGGTCAACGCGCCCACTCCCAAGGCGCTCCCCGCCATGACAATGAGGGTCGCCGTCGAGCGCCCGGAATCGGACATCAGTGGAAGAAGTGCCGGGTGCCGGTGAGATACATGCTGGCCCCCGCGGCTTCAGCGGCGGCAATGACCTCGT
>JBMTDJ010000068.1:0-11815 GCA_049431945.1 Candidatus Nanopelagicales bacterium
GCCGAGGATCGTGATGCCGAGGCTGCGCGCGTCGTCGAGGATGAGCCGCTTGGGATACATCCCGGGGTCGTGGGTGAGTACCCCGGCGAGGAACGCCGCCGGATGGTGGGCCTTGAACCACGCGGATTGATAGGTCGGCAGCGCGAACGCCGCCGCGTGAGCCTTGCAGAAGCCGAAGGACGCGAAGGCGCGCAGCACCTCCCACACGCGCTCGACGGTGGGCAGGTCGTATCCGTGGGCGAGTGCGGCGGGATAGAACCACACGCGTACGTCGTCCTGGCCTTCGGGCGAGCCCATGGACCGGCGCGTCTCGTCGGCCTCGGCGAGGGAGCAGCCGGTCATCGTCGCGACGATGCGCAGCACCTGCTCGTGGAAGACGACGACACCGTAGGTCTCGGCGAGGATGGGGCGCAGGTCGTCGTGGATGTAGACCGGATCGGCCCAGCCCTGCCGCGCGCGCAGGAAGGGCGTGACCATGTCGGACTTCACCGGGCCGGGCCTGAAGAGCGAGATGTCGATGATGATGTCGTTGAAGGTGTCGGGAGCGAACTTGCCGATGAGTTCGCGCTGACCGGGCGACTCGATCTGGAAGCAGCCGAGAGTGCGCGTGGACTGGATGAGGGTGTACGTCACGGAGTCGTCGAGCGGCACAGTGTCGAGGTGGATGTGCTCACCATCAATGCGCTCGACCTCGGCGACGGCGTGGGCGAGGGCGGACTGCATGCGCACGCCGAGGACGTCGAGTTTGAGCAGGCCGAGGGTCTCGACGTCGTCCTTGTCGAAGGAGCTCATCGGATAGCCCTGCGCGCTCGGCTCGACGGGGGTGCGGTCCAGGAGGCTGGCGTCGGAGAGCAGCACGCCGCAGGGATGCATGGCGATGTGGCGCGGCAGGCCGTCGAGTCCCTCGACGAGATCCCAGAAGTGGTCGAGTTCGCCGCGGGCGGTGAGCCGACCGATGCCGGAGTCGCGCAGCTCAGGCAGGTCAGCGAGCGCTTGACGGGCGCCGCGCGCGCGGATGTGCGGGAATGCCTTGGCGAAGGCATCGATCTCACCGGGTGGCATCGCGAGGGCGGCACCGACGTCGCGGATGGCGTGGCGCACGCGGTAGGTCTCCATCATCGATACGGTGGCGACACGCTCGACACCGAAGCGCTCGATGATCGCGTCGTACACCTCGAGCCGACGCGCAGATTCGACGTCGATGTCGATGTCGGGCAGCTCGCGGCGCAGCGGGGTAAGGAAGCGCTCCATGAGCAGGCTATGACGCATCGGATCGATGCCGGAGATGCCGAGCAGGTGGTTGACCAGGCTGCCGGCACCGGAGCCACGCGCGGCGACGCGGATGCTCAAGGCCCGGGTGAGATCGACCACCTCGGCGACGGTGAGGAAGTAGGTGGCGAAGCCGAGGGTGGCGATGGTGCGCAGCTCCTCCTCGAGACGGTGGCGCGCGGCGATGCGTTCGGCGCCGCGGTAGCGGTCGAGCCCGGACTCGCAACGTGTGCGCAGCAGGGCATCGGCGGGGACCCGCTGCCCAGGGGCGACGACGTCGAGTTCGGGTACGACGACCTCGCCGATGCCGAGGTCAGCCGGGGTGAGGGCGCACTCCCCCGCGACCTGGACCGCGGCGGCAAGCAGATCGCGTGCGGAGCGCCAGCCGGTGCCCGCGGCTCGGGCGATCTCTTCGGCGAGATCGGCCATGAAGGCGGTCGACGTGAGGTAGCCCTGGGCGTTGATGCGGTCGCGGTGACGATCGTCGAGAGCGACGAGGCGGCGCGTGGCATCGAGGACATCGACGATGCGCCCCTGGCGGGGCTCGGCGTAGCGGACGGCGTGCGCGAGCACCGGGGTGATGCCGCGCTCACGTGCCCAGCCGAGCATCCGCGCGGCAACAGCGGTCGACAAGGTGCCGCTCTGCGCCCGGTGGCTGACGACCTCGATGCGCAAGCGATCGCCGAAGATCTCACGCCACGGCGCGATAAGTGCATCGGCAACGTCAGGCCGGCGCGCGGCGAGCGCTTCGGCTACGGCTGAGTGCGGGCCGAGAAGTGCGACGAGACCGTCAGCGTGCGCGGCGATCTGCTCGAGGGAGACGGCCACGGCTCGGGAGTCGGTGTGATCCTCTGCGGCGTGCATCGCGCTGATGAGCCGGCACAGCGATGACCAGCCTTGCCGATCGCGGGCGAGGAGGACGGTGCGTGGATGGCGGGGGTCCACCCACGCACCGCCTCGGGCAGGGGCGCCTACCCCGTCGGGTAGGCCCCTCCCTGCGTCCGGAGGACGGGCGCCCGGAGGCATGGGGCGCCCTGCTCCACCGACGTCTCGGGGATTGACGTATCGGGAATTGACGTGCGGCAGATCGAGGGCCAGGTCGGCGCCGAGCACCGGCGTGATGCCGGCCGCGTCGCAGGCCTGGACGAAGCGCACCGCGCCGTAGACGCCGTCGCGATCGGTGAGCGCGAGCGTCGACTGGCCGTGCTCGACGGCGTGGGCGACGAGTTGGGCAGGCATCGAGGCGCCGTGGCGCATCGAGTAGGCCGATGCCACGTGAAGGTGGGCGAAATCCACGGCACGTGCCTCACCCCGTCGCCGGCAGGGACTGCTGCCGGTCGATGTGCAGCAGGGCGCACACCTGATCGTGGAAGGTCTCGGCATCGCGCAGCAGATCGTCGGCCTCGCGCTGGGTGACGACGCGCAGGCCCGCCTCGGCAGCAGAGCGCTTGGGTGCGCTCGCGGCGAAGAACTGCGCCCACTCGCCGAACTCCGGTGCGACCGCGGGGAGCACCGACCACACGCTGCGCAGTCGCGCGCGACTCTTGGCCGGCTGCGCACGCGCAGCGAGCACCGCGGCCGCGGAGCGCAGGGCTGACAGATGGGCACCGACGTAGCGCTCCTCGGCGGTCTCGGCGTACGTCGCCTCGACCAAGCCGCGCTCGGCAGCGGCGAGCAGGTCAGCGCTCGGAGTAGTGACTCTCATCGCAGCTCCCATCGGTCGTGTCCTTTCAGGTGCAGGTCGGTCGGTGTGCGGGTCAGCAGGTAACGCGGGTCAGGCAGTAACCGGGTCAGGCAGTAACGCGGTGCAAGGTCCAGTCGCCGCCGGCGTAGGACAGGTCGTAGACGCCTGGCTGCCGACTGCCCGAGCGGGCCTCGATCCGCCAGGTGTGGGTGTCGGCATCGGCCTGCTCGGGGGTCCGCCACCAGCAGGCGCCGCTCACCCAGTGGCCGAGGACGGAGGTGACGACGTAGCCGCGGCCCTGCCAGGTGAAGCGCAGGGGGCGCCTGGCCGCAAGGGCCACTCCCGTCACAGGGGCGGCGTACGGTCGGGCGCTGGTCGGGCGGGTCGCACTGGATCGGGTCGCACTGGATCGGGTCGTGCTGGATCGGGTCGTGCTGGTCCTGGCCATAGTCACCTCCTGAGGGCACGTATTCGAACAGATGTTCGAAAGATAGACCGGGGGTCCGACAGCCGTCAAGGGGGGTCAGCCGGAAATGCCCAGGTTCCTAGGCTGGGCCCATGACGACAGCGGCAGATCGATCAGCGGCGCAGAAGTGGCGGGACGACCTGGCCTCCTGGGCCATCCCCGAGGAGATCCGCGCACAGGCGCCGCAGGATCCGTGGATCCATCCGGTCGCGCAGTTCATCGCCCCCGACGTCATCCCCGACTCCCCTGCGCACCAGGCCGCACGCGAGGCGCTGCCCGAGGGCGGCTCGGTGCTCGACGTCGGCTGCGGCGGCGGTCGCGCGGCGCTCGCTCTCGTGCCCCCCGCAGCGCTGCTCATCGGCGTCGACCACCAGCAGGGCATGCTCGATGCGTTTGCCGAGGCCGCGGCCAAGCGCGGTGTCGCGAGCGAGGGCATCCTCGGCGACTGGCCCGACGTCGCCGACATCACGCCGACCGCCGACGTCGTCGTCTGCCACCACGTCGCCTACAACGTCTGGGAGCTGCCCGCCTTCGTTGCCGCCCTCACCGCGCACGCACGTCGCCGCGTCGTACTCGAGTTGCCCGTGCGCCATCCGCTCACGTGGATGAACCCGCTGTGGAAACAGTTCTGGGACCTCGATCGGCCGACCTCACCGACCGCCGCCGATGCGCTCACCGTCATCCGCGATGCGGGGTACGCCGCGCAGCTCGTCGAGTTCGACGACGTCACCGAGCGCATCCCGCTCGACCCGCGCGCGCAGGCTGAGTCGGCGTGCATTCGCCTGTGCCTGCCGATCGATCGCGCCGACGAGGTCGCCGCCGCCGTGCAGGCAGCCGATGCGGGCATGCCGCGCCGGCTCGCCGCGATCTGGTGGGATGTCTAGGCAGCGGACGCGAGGATTCCGAGCCCCGATCCCTCCCGGTGCGGCAGGGTGTCCCCATGAGCGAGCTCGAGGGCCTTTCCCTGCCCAGTGTGGCCGTGCACGCCGCGCGCGCCCTCCGCCCGAAAACGACGCTAAGAAGCGCCTTAGCGTTGCTTTCGGGCGGAGACCAGGCTTCGCCGAGCGATCTACGCCGCGCGCGCCGACGAGCGCTTGTCGGCGTACTTCGCCATCCTGTCCAGCGACACCTCGAATGCCTTGCGCGCCACGGTCGCGACGGGCCCCGCGAGGAACTGCGGGAGCACCGGGACGCGGATGTCCTCGTCCCACAGCACCGTGCACGCGGCATCGCCCACGGACTCGACAGCGAGGCGCACGTCGCCGGTGAGCACCGGACCGATCTTGACGACCGTGACGGTACGGGCCTCGACATCCATCGCCTCGACGCGCATGCGATCAGGTAGCGCCAGCGGACCGAGGCCCGTGGTGGCGACGAATGTCGTACCGACGCCACCGTCGCCGGACTCGATGACAACGCGCGTCATCGGCACCCATGCGGCGTGACCGCGCCAGTCGACGAGCTCGGAGTACGCGATGCGCCCCGGCAGGGGTAGGTGCTTGCGAACAGTGAAGTGGACGCGGGCCATGTCCCCAGGGTGACCCATGCGCGACGCCACTGCACCTCGGCGGAGCGGGCTCCGATCGGTCTCGCCCCCACGCACGGGGCCGGACCTCACGGCAGCGGACGATGTGCGATGAAGATCACGTCCGGGGCGACGTCAGGCTCATCCGGCTCGATGGCTGCGACCGGGTCGAACCCGGCCTTCTCGAGCATCTCGACCCACGTGGAGATGGAGAAGAGCCCCGTGACGTGCTCGTCGTGGAGCACGCGCACGCTCCCGTCGCGTTCACGAAGCGTCATGACGTAGTGGGTGGTGATCGTGTCGTCACCGGGATCCGGATCCCACGACCACTCGAGGAACCTCGCTCCGCGCCCATCCACGCCATCCACTCCACCGTGACCAGTCGATGCGGAATACGTCTCGCGCGTGTGGTCAGGCAGCGCGATGACGATGCCACCCGGGCGGCAGTGGGCGTACGCCGTTGCCAGTGCTGCAGCGAGATCCTCGCGCGTAGCCATGTAG
Source organism: Candidatus Nanopelagicales bacterium (assembly GCA_049431945.1). Classification (GTDB taxonomy): domain Bacteria; phylum Actinomycetota; class Actinomycetes; order S36-B12; family S36-B12; genus Mxb001. The sequence continues at coordinate 5,446 of JBMTDJ010000068.1, forward strand.
TCGACGGCGTCGTGAAGGATCACGGCGTCGAACTGCCGCCCCGCGCGCCAGGTGCGCATGTCGGCGCACACGTGCTCGGCTGAAGGGTTGAGATCACGTGAGACCTCGAGCATGGCCGGCGACAGATCGACGAGGCAGACCTCGAGATCCGCCGTGAGATGCGAAGCGAGATGCCCCCCGCCGCTGCCCAGATCGAGCACCTCGCGCACGGCGATGCTCGCCCCATCGAGCAGCCCCCGCAGATGCTCGGCCTCCTCGGCGTACTCCTCGGGGGGCGACACCAGCGGCCACCAAGGGGCAGCCTCGACGTACATCCCGGGCAGTTCAGGCGAGGGCTCCTCCACGACCCCCACCCTGCCAAGAAATGTTTGGCCAAGAAAGTGCGCATCCGGTGCATCCAGGAGGGGGTCTGGTCCCGAATCCCCTATAGCGACGGTCGACCCGACCGCCCAACCGGAAGGCACAACATGATCCGACCCACACTCGGTCGCGTCGGCATCGCCGCCGCTGCCCTTGCCCTGCCCCTGGGCCTGGCCGCCACGCCAGCTCAGGCCGATGGCCACATGTCCACGGTCTCGGTGCTCCACGCCATCCCCGAGGGCTCCGGCGCCGACGTCGTCGACGTCTTCGCCAACGGCGCCCTGCTGATCGACAACTTCACCCCCGGCACGCTCGAGACCGTCGAGGTCCCCGCCGGCACCTATGACCTCGCCGTCTTCGGCGATGGCCAGACCCCCGATGACGCCGAGCCGGTGCTCATCGCCGAGGCCGTCGAGGTGCCCGGTGGCATCAACGCGACCGTCACCGCCAACCTGGACGCTGATGGCGCTCCCGCGCTCAATGTCTTCGTCAACGATGTCAGCGCCATGGCCGCGGGTGAGGCACGCCTCATCGTCCGCCACATCGCTGCGGCTCCCGCGGTCGACGTGCTCGCTGGCTCCGACGTGATCTTCGCCGACGTGACCAACCCCAACGAGGGCGTCATCGTCGTCCCCGCGGGTGACTACGAGGCTTCGGTCAACCTTGCCGGCACCGACACCACGGTGCTCGGACCGGCGCCGGTCATGCTCGAAGAGGGCACCGTGACCATCGCCTACGCATGGGGTTCCGCGGCTGACGAGAACCTCGCCCTGGCCACGCAGGTCATCACCGACCTGTCCTCCGGCCCCGAGGGTGTGCCCGCCGGTGGCGGTTCCACCACTCAGCTGCCGCTCATGGCCTTCGGCATCGCCGCGCTCGGTGCGCTCGCGATCGCCGGTGCCGGCGCCCGTCTCGCGGCCACGCGTCGCTGACCAGCTGATCCGGATAGATAAGTAGGACGAGTCATGACCCGACCCCGCCCCGCGATCCTCGTGCTCGGTGCAGGCGCTCTCGCGCTTGCCATCGGCACGGTGGGGATCGCGACGGCGGGGTCGGGCATGCACGTCGAATCGGTCGGCGCGCGGCCAGCCGTCGCCGCCGAAGCTCCACTCGCGTCATCACCGGGAAGCACAACGCCGGATGCCAACGACGCGCAAGACATTTCATCGCCGTACCGCACCCTCGATCGCGTCGACGCGACTGCGCTCCCCCGTCCCGATCGCACACCGCGGCCCGTGCAGATCCGCATCCCCGCCATCGACGTGCGCACTGCCGTCGACGTCGTCGGCCTCGATGCCGCCGGCCAGGTGCAGGTGCCCGAGGATGTGTCGCGCGCTGGGTGGTACCGCTTCAGCTCCAAGCCCGGCTCCGGCGAGGGTTCGACGGTCATCGTCGCCCACGTGGACGGCGTCGACCAGGGCGCGGGAGTCTTCTACGACCTGCGCAAGGTCCGCCCCGGCGACACCGTGACGGTCACCCGCGCGGATGACCGCACCATGACCTATGAGGTTGTCGCCCGCGAGGTCTTCGACAAGGACCGCGTGCCCCTGCGCGAACTCTTCAGTCGCAGCGGGCCCGAGCGCCTCACTCTCATCACCTGCGGCGGTCCCTTCGACCCTGCCTCCCTGGAGTACACCGACAACGTCGTCGTGACGGCCGTCCCGGTCGACAGCGCTGAGAAGATCGGGGAGACTCGATGACAATCGCTCAGCAGGGCAGCGTCGTGCGCTTGGACGAATACCTGACGCGGAGGGGAGGCGGCGCGATCATGTCCGTGGTCGAGCCTGCCGATCCTGCACGCGAGGCGGACGCCGCCGATGCCAGGCTCGCCGCCGCCTTCTCGACCGGTGGCGAACCCACCTTCGCCGCGGTCTACGACCGCTGGTCGCCCCTCGTCTACTCCACCGCCCGCCGCGTGCTCGGTGACCCCCACGAAGCCGCCGACGTCACGCAGGAGGTCTTCGTCTCCGCGTGGCGCAGCCGCGCGAGCTTCGACCCGGCACGGGGCTCGCTGCCCGGATGGCTCGTCACGATCACCCGCCGCCGGGTCGCCGATCACCTGGAGCGGCGTACCCGCCAGGCGGACCCGACCGACACGCCCGCGGAAGATTCCGCGCATGCCCCCGTGGACGAGGCTGTTGACCGTATCCTCGTCGCCGATGAGCTGGCCCGCCTCGGTGAGCCTCCCGCGACGATCCTGCGTCTGGCGTTCTTCGACCAGCTGACGCACGCGGAGATCGCCGAGACGCTCCAGCTCCCTCTTGGGACGGTGAAGAGCCACATCAGGCGCTCGCTTGTGCGCCTGCGCGATCGATGGGAGGTGGACCGTGGCGCACTGTGATCAGCAAACCCTGACGCTCATCGCGATCGGTGAGGAGCCGAGCGCTGAAGAGGCGCTTCACCTCGTCACGTGCGATGACTGCCGCCGCGAGTGGGAGTCACTGCGCTCGGTCGCCGATGTCGCACGCGATCTCGATGACGACGAGTTCATGGCTCCTCCCGCCCATGTGTGGGCGGCCATCGCCGAGGAGATCGCCGCTGACACCGCAGATCAGGGCAACGTCGTGCCGATGCGTGCCAAGCGCTCCGTGGCGCCCTGGCTAGCAGTCGCTGCGGCGGTCGGACTGGTCCTCGGTGGTGTGGGTGGCGCGATGCTGATGCGCTCCAGCCCCGCCGACATCGTCGCGAGCACCTCACTCGAGCCGCTCGCCGACTACGCCGCGACCGGCAATGCCAGCATCGAGGTTGTCGACGGCACCGAAGTGCTCGCCGTCGACGTCAGTGGACTGCCCACCACCGACGGCTACTTCGAGGTGTGGCTGCTCGCCCCCGACGCCTCGTCGATGATCGCGCTCGGCACTCTCGGTCCGGACGAGCGCGCGGTGCTGCCCTTGCCCGCCGGGATCTCGCTCGCGGACTACCCCGTCGTCGACATTTCCGCCGAGCCCTACGACGGCGACCCGACGCACTCCACCGACAGCGTCGTCCGTGGCACGCTTCCTGCCTAGCGAAGCCTCCCCCTAGTATCGAAGGATGCTCGATCGCCTCCGCTCGGTAGGCCCCTCTCGACTGAACCTCAAGCGCGACCTTCACACCTCAGCGTCGATTGGTCTCTTCTGGGCACTCACCCGCGTGTACTCACGCATGGGCGATCCCGTCGGCGTGCTGGAGACCACCAACGATATCCCCGCCTTCGCCGACAGCCTCCGCGTCGAGCCCGTCGTCCGCAGCCGGACCGGCTTCGCCTACTCCTCCGACTACGAGGTGTGCTCCGCCATCCTGCGCTCACCGGAGGCCTCCGCTGACGTGCCGGAGTCCCGCAATCTCCTGGAATCCATCCTCATCGGACCCGCGCTACCGCCCGATCGCGTCGATCCGCTCCTCGATGCCATCATCGCCAAGGACGGTGCAGCCCATTCGCGCATCCGCCGACTCGTCCAGCCGGCGTTCACCCATCGAGTCATGCAAGGTTGGCGCGAGGCTACCGAGCGAGTCGCACAGCAGCTCGTCGATGCACTGCCGACCGATCGTCCCTTCGATCTCGTCCATGATCTGGCTGCCCCATTGCCCATGGCGGTGATCTGCGAGGTCCTCGGTGTTCCCTACGCCGACCGGGAGCAGTTCAGCGCCTGGGGCGACACCCTTGCGTCGGGACTCGACCGACCCCGCAGCCTCGCCCACGCCCGGAGCATGGAGGCAGCTGCCGAGGGCCTGACCGACTACCTCGCTGATCTGCTCGCCGAACGCCGCAAGAACCCGGCAGACGACCTGCTCAGCTCCATGGCCCAAGCCGAGATCGATGGCGACCGGCTCGACGACCGCGACATCATCGGCACGGCGTCGTTCTTGCTCCTCGCCGGCTTCGAGACCACGGTCAACCTCCTCGGCGCCGGCACCGAGGTGCTCATGCGCCACCCCGACCAGTTCGCCGAGGTTCTCGCCGATCCGGAGCTCATCCCCAACATGGTGGAGGAGGCACTTCGCTACGTCACTCCAGTGCAGTACACCTTCCGCACTGCACTGGCTCCCATTGAGTTGCCCGGCGGCGACGTGCTCGATGAGCGCGAGACGATCGTGGTCATGCTCGTGGGCGCCAACCGCGACCCGCGCGTCTTCACCGACCCATACGCCTTCGATATTCACCGCGACAATGCGCGCAAGCATCTCGCCTTCGGCTTCGGCATCCACCATTGCCTTGGCGCGGCTCTCGCCCGCATGGAGGCCGAAGTCGCCTGGCGCACCCTCTTCGCCCGCTTCCCCGATCCCGCCGGTTGGCATATCGCGGGTGAGCCGGTCCCCAATACGGGCCGGATGATCCATGGCCTGCGCTCCCTGCCCGTGCGCCTCGGTGCGCCGGTGCACGCATGACCACGCGCATCAAGTGGACTCCGATCGCCCTGCTGGAGACCACCAACCTGCTCTCGGGCATGTCCAACGGCGTCGTCACGATCGCGATCCCGTGGCTGGTGCTGCAACGCACGGGGTCGGTGACGGCAGCGGGCTTGGTCGCCGCCCTGTCAGCGCTGCCCGGCATCATCGCGAGTCCACTCGCTGGCTGGGCTGTCGACCACTTCGGCAGGCGCATCGTCAGCATCGTCTCCGACGTCCTGTCGGCGATCTCTGTCGCCGCGATTCCGCTCGTCGCCATGGTGACCGATCTCAACCTCGCCATCATCCTGGCGCTGGCGATGCTCGGTGCGGTGTTCGATCCCGCGGGCTACACCGCGCGGCGTGCGCTCATCCCCGATGTGGCGGAAGCCAGCGGCATGGAGGTCCCGCGGCTCAACGGCCTACACGAGGGCATCTTCGGACTTGGCTGGATCGTCGGGCCGCTCGTGGGCTCGCTGCTCATCGCGGCACTCGGTGATACGGCAGCCTTCTGGGTGCCCTTCGCGCTCTTCGTCTTCGCCGCCATCCTCATTGGCCTGCTGCGTGTGAGTGACGCGGGCCAGATCGCCAAGGCCGAGCGCGCCGAGGCTGGCATCGCGCCGCTCACAGCCTGGCAGAACGCCAGCCTGGGCGCGAAGCTCATCTGGCGCGACCACACCCTGCGAGCCATGACGATCGCCGTCATGGTGCTCGCAGCCATCTATCTGCCCACTGAGACGGTGCTCCTGCCGGCGTACTTCACCGCACTCGACTCACCCGAGAGTCTCGGCTTCATCCTGGCGGCGCTAGCCGCCGGCAGCGTCATCGGTTCCTTTGCCTACGGCTGGCTCAATCAGCGCATGACGCGACGTCACATCGTCTACGCCGCGCTCATCGGCACATCGCTGACCTACATCCCCATGGCGCTCCTGCCGCCCATCGGGGTCTTCGTCACCTTCGCCTTCCTGTGCGGTCTCACCTGGGGTCCGATGCAGCCGCTGCTCACGACGATCGTGCAGGTCCGCATCGAGCCGGATGCGCAGGGCCGCGTCTTCGGCATCCAGACGGCGACCTTCTACGTCGCGCCCCCGGCCGCGATGCTCCTCGCCGGCGTCGCCGCGGAGAACTTCGGCGTCGAGGCGGTCATGCTCACCATCGCGGGACTCCTAGTGATCACCGCGCTCGGCGTCTTGAGAGTTAGGAGCCTGAAGGACATCGATACTCCCGTCGTGCGCTAACTGCGACTAGATTCGGCCGCATGGCCAAACCGCCCGGCCGGGGCATGGTGCTTGCCGGCTCGATACTCCTCGGCCTCGCAGTCCTGGGCACGATCGCGATGATCGCCCTGTCGCTGATCGTCTCGACCACAGTGACCAACGTCGGCATCCTGATCGGCCTGGCACTCGTTGGCGCCTGGTCGATCGTCGCACTCATCCTGTACGTCACGGGCCTGTTGCTGGTGGTCATGGGCCGCGCGCGACAGCGAGGTCCCGTCGTGGCCCAGACTCCTGCCCTCATCATCGCCCTGGGCACGCCCGCGGTGATCGTCGCGATGTGGATCGTCATCGCGTCCGTCGAGCCCCCCGATGCCGTGACCCTCGCAGCTGGGATCGCCTCTCTCGCGTGCCTGCTGCTGTCGCCA
>JBMTDJ010000069.1:0-11557 GCA_049431945.1 Candidatus Nanopelagicales bacterium
ATCAAGGTGATGGGCCCGGCCCCTCCCAAGCGCGAGATGGGCTCTCGGCGCGTGCCAGGTCGCGGCCCACGCGACACCTACGGCTGAGGTCCCGCTGATCTTTGCGTGCTCGCGCACGATTGCAGCCAGGGCCGTCCGTAGACACGGGACGTCACAGTGGTGAAGTATGAGGAGTCCTGCACGAAAGACCTGAGGAGTCAATGTGCGAATCTGGGCACCGATTGTTGCCGGAGCACTCAGCATCAGTGTGATCACGGTACCCGCGTCCGCTGCTCCCTACCCAACGTCCGACACAGCGGTGTCATCTCACACCGGATTTGGCCGCGTCTCCGTCGCTCCTCGCGCACCGGACCGTCGGCCAAACTTCGTGATTGTCCAGACAGATGACATGACGGTCGAGGATCTCGAGGTAATGCCAGGTGTCCGTGCGCTCATCGGCGAAGCAGGTGCGACCTTCGAACAGATGCTCACTCCGTTCGCACTGTGCTGCCCCTCACGCGCATCTTTGATGACGGGGTGCTACCCCCACAACACCAAGGTGCAGTCCAACTTCCCGCCCACCGGAGGGTTCGTCCCGTGGGAGAAGGTCAACGGAAAGAGGTTCACCGCCTACTGGCTCAAGAAGGCGGGCTACCACACCGTGCACATAGGTAAGTACATCAACGGCTATGGCATGTACAACCGTCCTGTCCGGCGCGTTCCGTCCGGCTGGACGGAGTGGTACGGCACCTCCGACCCCTCCACGTACCAGATGTACGGGTACAGGATGAATGAGCCGACCGGGAGCAAGGTCTACGGCGACTTCTATGACGAGGATCCCCGGACGTATGGCACAGACGTGTACACCGCCAAGGCACTAGGCGTGATCAAGCGCGCGGCACGCAATCCCAAGCCGTTCTTCATGCAGGTGGCGTACCTGGCTCCCCATGTCGAGACGATCCCACTCACGGATGGTTCCTGGAAGGAAAGTTGGGCCGACATCGACAAGCCGGAAGAGGGCTCGGGCATATCGGTCCAGTCAATCCCCCCACGGCCTGCCCAGCGGCACGAGAACCTCCTCCCGGACATCCCACTGACCAAGGATCCGAGCTTCAATGAGGCTGACCGGTCCGATAAACACCCCTTCATCCAGGCGATCCCACCCCTGAGTGACGAAAAGATTTCCGATCTTGAGGCCGACAACCGCAGCCGCAAACTGTCCCTTCTCGCAGTCGATGAGGGTGTGACGGCGATGGTGAACGAGTTGCGTCGGACAGGTCAGTTGAGCAACACGTACATCATCTTCACTGGCGACAACGGCTACCTCCTCGGCCAGCATGCCATCAGCTACGGGAAGTACTTCCCCTATGAGCCAGCACTCAACATTCCTGCGCTGATGCGCGGACCGGGTATCAAGGCGAACACGGTCGTGCGCGGGATGACCTTCGAGATCGACTTCGCGCCGACGATCCTCGAACTCGCCGGAGTTCGACCCAATCGGCGCGTGGATGGTCTGTCGCTGACCGGTCGCCTCCTGGACAACGAGCGCCTGCCACGGCGGCCGCTCCTCCTGTCGAGCGGACCGCAGCAGTCGGCCAGCGGTCAGCCCCTGCCACTGTTCGACGGGGTCCGGACCGGGCGGTATGTCTGGTGGGTCTATGAGGACGGCTTCGAGGAGATGTACGACCTGCGGACCGATCCGTACCAGCTGGAATCAGTCGCCAAGGATCCTGCGTATCTCAAGACCAAACTGGCTCTTATCGGCCTCTGGGATCGCCTCCAGCGGTGCTCCGGTGCCGACTGTCGCATTCCCACGCCAAGGGTTCCCGCCCCGACCACGGACTGACCCCTCGATTAGGTCGAGGGCCAGATCCGGCGTACCCTCTTCGAGGTCCCACCCGGGACCACCGGGGATACATCCCCCACCTCCTGCTCCGGAGAGACCGGAGCCGATGAGTCCAGAGGAGGTCGGCGACCGCATGCGCCGATATGAAGTCATGGTCATCCTCGACCCCGATCTCGAAGAGCGCACCGTTGCGCCCTCTCTCGAGACCTTCCTCAACGTCGTCAAGCAGGACGGCGGATCAGTCGAGAAGGTCGACGTCTGGGGACGCCGCCGCCTCGCCTACGAGATCGCACACAAGCCCGAGGGCATCTACGCGATCCTCGAGGTCACGTCCAGTCCTGCTGCCGTCGCCGAACTCGATCGCCAGCTCAACCTCAACGAGGCCGTGCTCCGCACCAAGGTCACGCGCCCGGAGGAGTCGTAGGTCATGGCCGCCGGAGACATCAACGTCACCGTCGTCGGCAACCTCACCAACGACCCCGAGCTGCGCTTCACTCCCAGTGGTGCGGCCGTCGCCTCCTTCACTGTGGCGGCGAGTTCCCGCTACCTCGACAAGGCCACCAATGAGTGGAAGGACAGCGATCCCGTCTTCATGCGCTGCAGCGTCTGGCGCCAGTACGCCGAGAACGTCGCGGAGTCCCTACAGAAGGGCATGCGCGTGATCGTGCAGGGGCGCCTCAAGCAGCGCTCCTACGAGACCCGTGAGGGCGAGAAGCGCACAGTCGTGGAGATGGAGGTCGACGACGTCGGCCCTGCGCTCCGCTACGCCACAGCCAAGGTGACGCGCACCCAGCGCGGTGACAGCGGCTTCTCCGGCGGCGGTAACGCCGGCGGATCCGCTCCCGCTGACGATCCGTGGGCTGCCCCCAGTGGTGGCGGCGCTGCATTCGACGAACCCCCGTTCTAACACTGACTTTTTGCACACCGAAGGAGATATGACATGGGCCAGGGACCACGGCGCGACAAGCGCTCCAGTGAGCCGGCACGCATCAAGAAGGGCACACCGCTGCTTGCGCCGGACGTGACCTACATCGACTACAAGGACGTGAACTTGCTCCGCAAGTTCATCTCCGACCGCGGCAAGATCCGTTCACGCCGCGTGACCGGACTCACCATGCAGCAGCAGCGCGCAGTCGCCAAGGCGGTCAAGAATGCGCGCGAGATGGCACTGCTGCCCTACACCAGCTCGGCGAGGTAGAGATGAAGATCATCCTCACCCAAGCAGTCGACGGCCTCGGCGTCCCCGGCGACGTCGTCACCGTCAAGGATGGCTACGGCCGCAACTTCCTCGTCCCCCGCGGCATGGCGATGCCATGGACGGCCGGTGGCGAGAAGCAGGTCGTGCAGATCAAGCGCGCACGCGATGCGCGTGAGATCCGCGACCTCGCTCACGCCAAGGAGGTCAAGGCGCAACTCGAGGGCCTCGCCGTCGTCATCCCCGCGCGCGCGGGCGAGAGCGGCAAGCTCTTTGGCTCCATCACCAACGCCGACTTCGTTGCCGCTGTGCGCAAGGCCGGCGGGCCACTGCTCGACAAGCGCTCCGTCGAGGTGTCGCATGTCAAGGCTGTGGGCAGCCACAAGGCGCGCGTGCGGGTAAGCCCGGAGGTCACCGCTTCCGTCGCTTTCACTGTCACCGCCGACTAGGCGAACCGCGTCACCATCTTCGTTGTGTGAAGGGTCGCTCACTCACTGAGTGAGCGACCCTTCGCGCACACGAGGTGAAGCTCTAGGACCTCATCAGCTCGGGTAGGTCGGCGATGAGTCCATCTGCCGCGGCCTCGATCATCGCCAAGACGTCAATGAAACCGTCATGAGCGCCGTACCACGGGTCAGGCACGTCGAGTCGCGGGTCGCCTACGGCTACGTCGGCTAGTGCCGGATCGAAGGACCGCAGCATGCGTACACGCTCACGCGCAAACTCGTCGGGGGCGAGGGATGCCACGGTGACATAATTGGAGGAATCCATGGTGAGAAGCAGATCGGGGCGCCCGGGCTCAAGGAACCACTCGGTGGTGATCTGCCGTCCCGAGTGAGCGAGGTCGTATCCCGCTGCGCGCAGGGTCTGCAGAGCGCGCGGATCCGCGTCCTCACCGATATGCCAGCCGTCGGTCCCTGCGGAATCGACGAGGACGGCGGCTGCCAGGCCCGCATCTTTGACACGGGCGCGGATCACCGCCTCGGCCATGGGTGAGCGGCAGATATTGCCCAGGCACACGGTGGTGATGCGATACATCAGCTCACCTCTGCCCAGAAGGTGTCAAAAAGCCGGAGACTGTCCCACCGTTGCTGCTCAGCGCGGGCACGCAAGGCGTCGACCTGGGCCGTCGCGGTCTCGTCCGGGGTGCCCACATCGGCAAACATCTGCCGCAGGATCCCTTCATCCACCTCGGGGTGGAATTGCACGCCCCATGCACGCCCGTAGCGGAATGCCATGGGCGCATGATCCGCCTCGGCCAGCACCTCGGCACCCGGCGGGACCGTGAAGGCGTCGTTGTGCAGAAGCACCCAGGGTGCCCGCAACGCCTCGATGTCCGTGTCGGGTGACTCCCAAGCGATGTGCGGTGCAGCTTGGCGAGTGACCTCGCCACCGAGCGCGCGGCTGAGGAGTTGGGCGCCGAAACAGATCCCCAGCATCGGACGGTCTCTGTCGATCCTGCGTCGGACCAAATCGATCTCTGCCGCGATGGCGGCTGCTGCCTGGGGTGGGTCTTCGTCACTGTCCATCGTGCGCGCGAGTGTCCACTCCGAACCGAGCACGATGAGCAGGTCGGCCTCATCAGCCGCATCGATATCGAGAATGTCGTCGCGTACGAGTCGACGTACCTCGAAATCATTGTCAAGGAGCCATTCACCGAGATGACCCAACTCGGCCCCTACGGTGGGGTTGGCGACGACGACGGCTATGCGGCTCATGGTGCGCGCGACCCTACGATCTGGGCCACGACTTCGGGGAGATTGGGGCCGGTGATGTCAGGGGCGGCGAACACATGGGACGGTCGCGCCTCCAGCCGTGAGATCCAGGCGGTTCGCAAGCCAGCCCGATGGGCACCGTGGAGGTCCCACGAGTGCGCGGCGACCATGGTCACATCCGCGGGGGCAAGGCCGAGTGCGAGACAGCCGGCGAGATAAGGCGCAGGCGCAGGTTTCCATCGGCCGAAGTCCGCGGCCGAGAGGTGGCCGGCGATGAGGTTGCCGAGCCCATGCCGCTCGAAGATCGCGGCGACGACCTCGGCGCTGCCGACCGTCAACGTCATTGCCGGCAGGCGGGCATCGGCGAGCGCACGCAGTCCCGGTTCGACGTCCGGATGAGGTGCGAGCTTCGTGAAGGCATCCAGGACAAACTCTCCATCCGCCATGGTGAAGCGCGCCGGATCGACGGCGACGAGTGCGTCACGCGCGACGTCGGCAAAAGTCTGGCAGTCCCCACTCGCAGCCAGGGCGAAGCCATTGCGCAGGGTGAGGGCGAACCAGCGTGGCATCGCATCGGGGATGCCAAGGGCGTCGAAAGCCGGCTGCAGGCCGCGCAGGTCGAGCAATGTCTCGTTGACATCGAGCAGCACGCCGCGCACGCCGCGACGTTATCGCGGGCGCACCGCTCCCGCGACAAGCCACGAGGATCCACGCGCACGCCACACCAGCAGGATTGCGCGGACGAGCAGGAACCATCCGAGCGCCCACCACAGCGCATCCAGGCTCCAGGAGTTGGCCAGGACCAACCACGCTGCGGGGAGGAAGGCAATCAGCACGGCGATCTGCGCCCACGCGAGCCACCGGGTGTCGCCCGCACCGATGAGCACGCCATCGAGGGCGAAAACAATTCCCGACAACGGCTGCAGCAGAGCGAGGACGAGCAGTGCCGATGAGATGAGCAGTGCGACCTGGGCGTCGTCGCCGTACCAGCCAGGCAGCCATGGACGCAGTGCGAGGATGAGGACTCCGAGACCGACACCCAGGATCACCGACCACCAGACGATGCGCCGCGCGATGACACGGGACTCATCAGTCTGTCCGGATCCAAGCGACTTGCCCGTGAGTGCCTGGCCCGCGATAGCGACGGCATCGAGTGCGAGTGCGAGTGCGAAGAAGAGCGTGACGGTCACGTGGTACGCCGCTAGTTCCTCGTCGCCGAGCCGGGCAGCCACCGCGGAGGCGATGACGAGCACACCACGCAATGCCGCTGAGCGTACGAAGAGTGGGATCCCGTCGCGCGCGGATCGGATGACGCCGATGCCACTCGGGATGATGGACACACCGTCACGACGCGCCGTGCGCAACAAGATCACGGTGTAGGCGATGAGACCGAGCGCCTCAGCAAGCCCCGTAGCAGCCGCACTTCCCGCGATTCCCCACCCGAGACCGAAGATGAAGACGATGTCGAGCACGAGATTGGCGCTGACCATGGCGAGAGTGACAAAGAGGGTTGTCCGCGTGTCCTGCAGACCACGCAGGACGCCGACGGCCGCCAAGACGCCGAGGACAGCGGGGTAGGAGATGGAGATGATGCGGAGGTAGGTCACGCCGTACGGCGCAACCTCGGCTGACGTGCCGAGTGCAGCAATGAGGGGCTCGGCGAAGGCGAAACTGACGACACCGAGGGCGACACCGAGGCCAACGCCAAGGGCCATGCCATCGACGCCCTGAGACAACGCGCCCACGCGATCACCGGCGCCAAGCAGGCGCGCGACGGCTGCCGTGGCGGCATACGAGAGGAAGATGCACAGCCCGACGACGGCACCGAAGATTGTCGATGCGGCGCCCAGGCCCGCGAGTTGCTCGGTGCCGAGGGTGCCCACGATGGCCGCGTCAACCAGCAGGAAGAGGGGCTGGGCGAGGAGCGCACCGAAGGCCGGAATCGCCAGTGTGGCGATGCTGCGGTCGAGTTGTCTGCGCGATCCTGCCGGTAGCCCTCGACGATGCCCCGCACGCTCGCCCGAACCCACCGTGCGGACGCTAGCCCCCTGCCATGCGCCACGCCGTGAATGGGGGCGCGGCAGGGTGAGACCCCGTCACCGCCCCGTGTGCGCGGTCACCCGACCCGGGCTCCTCGCACCGGTGGACAGCGTGTCACTCGAGGTTCACCGAGCTGTTGCGTAGCCGCCACATGAGGGAACTTTTCCTGCACACCCCTGGGATAGTGTTTTCCCACGTCAGAAGGGGTCTTTTGGAAAACATGCGAGGCAATTCCCCAGGTTGTCCCCACCCTGTGAACGGGTGCCGCGGCGAGTCTCCCCCGTTTATCCACATCGCTATCCACAAGGCTGCTGGACGCTCAGCGCCCTGCTTCCCTAGGTTCCTCCGACGGGGTGCCTGCATTCGACGATCGACGAGTGTCAGACGCCTGTGATGTCGTGGTGGGAAGAGTCGCCAGCCCAGCACGGTGAGTGCCAACAGGGATCGTCATTGTCAACGGGAAGGGAGTGCGCGTGAGCGTCGCCGAACTCCCGGTTCCCTACGATGACGGCGGCGGCCCACCCTCGGACCGCACACCACCGCAGGATGTCGCGGCCGAGCAGTCCGTCCTCGGCGCGATGATGCTCAGCAAGGATGCCATCGCTGACGTCGTCGAGGTCCTGCGTGAGGGCGACTTCTACCGGCCCGCGCACGCGACGATCTACGACGCGATCATCACGATCTACGGCAAGGGTGATCCTGCAGACGCGGTCACCGTTGCCGCGGAGTTGACCCGCGTCGGCGAAATCGGCCGCATCGGCGGTGCGTCGTACCTCCACACGCTCGTCTCACTCGTCCCCACAGCGGCCAATGCCGGCTACTACGCGGCCATCGTCAAGGAGCGCGCGATCCTGCGCCGCCTCGTCGAGGCAGGCACACGGATCGTGCAGATGGGGTACGCCGGGGAAGGCGATGTCGATGACGTCGTCGACCGTGCGCAGGCTGAGGTCTACGAGGTGACCGAGCGCCGTACTGCGGAGGACTATCTCCCGCTGCGCGATCTCATGGACGGGGCGCTCACCGAGATCGAGGCGATCGCCAATCGCGGTGGTCAGATGGTGGGAGTCCCCACCGGCTTCGGTGACCTCGATGCGCTCACCAATGGCCTGCACCCCGGTCAGTTGGTCATCCTCGCGGCTCGTCCCGCACTCGGAAAGTCCACGGCAGCCCTGGATTTCGCGCGATCGGCGAGCATCAAGAACGGCCTGACAAGCGTGATCTTCTCACTGGAGATGGGCCGCAACGAGATCCTCATGCGCCTGCTGTCCGCGGAGGCTCAGATAGCCCTGCATCACATGCGCAGCGGCAATATGAGCGACAACGACTGGCAGAAGCTCGCGACCAAGATGGGCGTCGTGAGTGAGTCCCCTCTCTTCATCGATGACTCTCCCAACCTCACGATGATGGAGATCCGCGCGAAGTGCCGCCGCTTGAAGCAACGTCATGATCTTCGCCTTGTCGTCGTCGACTATATGCAGCTCATGACGAGCGGCAAGAAGGTCGAGAGCCGTCAGCAGGAGGTCAGCGAGTTCTCCCGGTCACTCAAGCTCCTGGCAAAGGAACTCGATGTCCCCGTTGTCGCCGTGAGTCAGCTCAACCGCGGTCCCGAGCAGCGCACCGACAAGCGCCCGATGCTGTCGGATCTACGTGAATCGGGCAGTCTCGAGCAGGATGCGGACATGGTGATCCTGCTGCACCGCGAGGACGCCTACGAGCGCGAGTCGCCCCGAGCAGGCGAGGCCGACTTCATCGTGGCCAAGCACCGCAACGGCCCGACATCGACGATCACCGTGGCCTTCCAGGGCCACTACTCACGCTTCGTTGACATGGCTCAATAGGCCCGCATTTCGCCGGACAGCAGGACATAGCACTCGGAGCGCTCCTACCCTGGCGCACATGAAGCAGTCATTTCTCGCTGTAGCAGGAGCCACTGCCCTCGCCGCGTCCCTCATCGCAACACCGAGCGCGTCGGCCGCGGATGCAGGGACCAGCGACGTCTCCGCCGAGAAGTGGCAGGAGATCTGGGCTGAGATCGGCTATCCCGACACGGCGGATAGCTGGGCGTGCTACCTCACCCCGCAGGAGTTCAATCGAGACCCTGACTGGGTCATCGTGTCCTTCCAGACGAGGCCGACTCCGGAGTGCGAAGGGCTTCCCAGCGATCCGTACCCCGAACTCGTCACGCAAGTCGACGGGCAGTGGACGAGTGTCACGACCCTCGGACCGATGCCGTGCGCAGATGCCGTTGAGGCTGCCTGGTCCGATGGCGCTCCCCAGGCTGTGGGCAAGGATCTGATGAAGGAGGGCTGGTGCGAGCCGTCGCCGATGTGGCGCGGATACATGGAGCGCTACCTCAACACCAAGGTCTGCAAGGCGCCTCTCACCCCTCGGGTGAACGAGTACCGCGTGGGCCGTTTCGGGCGCGGCGACCAGGTGACAGACGGCGCCGTGGCGTGGACGTGTACGCGGGCTGTCGGCGGCGCACAGGATCAATACCTCACTGTCTTCCTGGCTGGTCCTCAGCCGCGGCAGATCACTCGCTCCCTGAAGATGCAGCAGTTCGAGTCGATCACCATCCGTAAGAACCGGATCATCGTCACGGGAGGCACGTATTCGGGCACCGCGCCGCTGTGCTGCCCCGACCTGCGCGTCAAGGAGACCTTCCAGATGAAGGACGGCAAGCTCGTGCGCCTCAAGAAGAAGGTCACACCGGTATAGACAGTGTTCATGGCAGGTCTATAGGCCCTAGACGGACGTTGCGAGGACGCGCACACTCGCTAGCGGAGGTGCGTCATGCAGTTGTCTGGGAAAGTCTTTGTCGTCACGGGGGCTGGGAGCGGCATAGGTCGTGCTACGGCACTTCAGCTGCTGGGCCGTGGGGCCCGGGTCGCTGCGGTGGATCTGCGCACGGAGTCCCTCGAGGACATGGCGCGGCTGGCCAGGGCTGGCGATCGGGTGAGTTTGCATCCGCTCGACGTCACTGACCTGGATGCAGTGCAGTCCCTGCCAGACGCCGTGATCGCACACCATGGTGCCGTCGATGGGCTCCTCAGCATCGCGGGGATCATTCAGCCCTTCGATCCCGTGACGAAGTTGCCACTCCCTATCGCCGAGAAGGTCATGGCGGTCAACTTCTGGGGCACCTACTACCTCGACACGACATTCCTACCTCTGCTTGTGAAGCGACCCGAGGCAGCACTGGTGAACACCTCGAGCATGGGCGCGCTCGTGCCCGTCCCCGGTCAGGGTGTCTACGGTGCCAGCAAAGCTGCGGTGAGTTTGTTGACCGAATGCCTCTACGCCGAACTTCAAGACACGTCTGTCACCGTCACCCTCGTCATTCCTGGTGCTATCGGGACGCACATCACAGAGAACTCAGGCGTGGAGGCACCGCCAATACCGGATGGCAAGGCACCCAAAGTGACCTCCGCTGACGAGGCAGCCCATCAGATCGTGGAGGCTGTGCGTGAAGGAACATTCCGCGTGCTGATCGGATCGGACGCTCGCATGCTGGACCGCATGTCACGCGTCGCGCCGGTCAAGGCGATTGGATTCATCGCCGATCGGATGAAGGCCCTCCTCGGATAGGCCACGCCACCTAGACTCCGAGGCATGTGCACAAGTCTTCGCATCCGCTCGATCGACGGCACTTCGATCGTCGGACGCACGATGGAGTTCCCGTCCCTGCTCGATGCCAGTCTGTCGGTCATCCCACGTGGCATCTCCCTCTCCAGTGCGACGTCATCAGGCGCGCCGGGCGCGACGTGGACCAGCGTGCACGGCGTCGTCGGAGTCAACGCCTTTCCCACGATGTCGGTGGAGGGCCCCATCGGCATGACCGACGGCCTCAATGAGAAGGGGATGTACGGCGGACTGCTCTACATGCCGGGTTTTTGTGACTACGGCGACGCGTCAGCGACCCCGGCCAACGAGCAGGTCATCGCCACCCACCTGATCGCCTTCATCCTGAGCACCTGCGCCACGGTGGTCGAGGCCAGCCAGGCTCTTGGCACGATCCGAGTCGTCAATTGGGACGGAAGCCCGGTATCACTTGATGTCCACTTCCGATTCGACGACGCCTCCGGCGCAGGCATCGTCGTGGAGTGGCAGTCGGGGGCGATGACCATCCATGACAACCCCATCGGCGTGATGACCAATGCGCCGTACTTCGACTGGCACACCACCAATCTTCGGAACTACATCAATCTCGAGCCGGCCAACCCCAAGGGCGTCACCATCAATGGGGTGGATCTGACACCTTTCGGCGTCGGCGAGGGAATGCGAGGTCTGCCTGGTGACGCGACGCCGCCGGGGAGGTTCGTCCGTGCGGCGGCCTACGTCGCGACGGTCAAGCCCAGTGCAGATGGTGCCGCCGCCGAGCACGCGATGCTCCACATGATCAACAACTTCGATCTCGTGCCGGGATTCGCCAAGCCAAGCGCAGCGACCCAGGAGACGGACGAGACGCTGTGGTCGACGATCTCCAACCTCATCGATGTGACCTACAGCGTGCGCACACAAGGTGATGTGACCTTCCGCAAGTTGACCCTCGCAGACGTCGACTTCACCGGCTCCGAGGTGACCACCTATCCCTTGCCGGGGTCGGCGTCATTCCCCGCCTGGACGCTCTAGGGGTCAGATCACCGGACGTGGTGCCGGGTGCCCCGCCTCGTAGGCGCGCGCGGCACGGAGCACGGTCGCGTCGTCGTGTGCGCGGCCAACAATCTGCAGTCCGACCGGCAGTCCTGCAGTGGTCAGTCCGCAAGGGACCGTGATTGCGGG
>JBMTDJ010000070.1:0-10981 GCA_049431945.1 Candidatus Nanopelagicales bacterium
GTGCCTCGCGGGCATCCTCGCGATACGAGTACAGCGCGTGGACCAGGCTGTCGCTGCCGCCCGACGTTACGACACCGACGGGCTGTGGAGCGTGGAGAAGGTCCGCGACCATCGCGATGATCTCGCCCTCGAACTTCGTGGCCGAGGGATACATGTCGCGCTGCAGGACGTTCGCGTGCGCGAACTGCTCGAAGACCTCCGCGAGAAAGTGGTAGTGCTCGTGGTCGCCGCTATACAGACTTCCGGAGACGCGGCCGGCATCGCCGACAGCGTCCTCAGCTTTGGCCATGCTCGCGATGTCGGTGAGAACCTCGTCTCGAGAGGCGGCCACACCCGGGATCTCGCGATACGTCGGCATCGTGCGGCGATAGGGAAACAAGTCGTCGAGCATGCGCTCGGCCTCGGATCGCGGATCCTCGCCCACTAGTCCATCCCCTTCGATCGCCGGCCCACCGCCCGCTCAGCCTCGCGCTTCGCCTCCCGCTCCGCAATGGCGTGGCGCTTGTCCTGTCCCTTGCGCCCTGTTGCCAGCGCGATCTCGACCTTGGCGAAGCCATCCTTGAAGTACAGCGCGAGTGGCACGAGCGTGAAGCCCTTGGCCTTCACCTTGGACTCCATCTTGCGGATTTCGTCACGGCGCAACAGCAGTTTGCGCGCTCGGCGCGGCTCATGGTTGGTCCAGGTCCCGAGGTCATACTCAGGGATGTGCACACCCCTCAGCCAGACCTCGCCGTTGTCGATCGTGGCGTAGCCATCCGTGAGGGTGGCTCGGCCTGCCCGCAGTGACTTGACCTCGGTGCCCGTGAGCACGAGACCGGCCTCGACAGTGGACTCGACGTGGTAGTCGTGCCGAGCCTTGCGGTTTTGGGCCACGAGTTTGCGGCCCTGCTCCCTGGCCACGGCTACACGCGCAGGTACTTGCGCAGGGTGAGGAACGCCGCGAGGGCAGCGAGCGCGATGCCCGTGACATAAAGGATCGGGGCGATTGCTGCCACGGCATCCCAGCCCACGAAAGCGGTGAACTGGAAGGCCGGAGCGAGCACCCGATCAATGACGAAGGCCTTCACCAGGATGAGGCCACCCGTCGCCAGCGTCGCCCCAATGGCCGCGGCAATTGCCGCCTCGAGCAAGAACGGCAACTGGATGTAGAAGTTCGATGCGCCGACCAATCGCATGATGCCGGTCTCACGGCGTCGGCTGAACGCGGCTATGCGCATCGTGTTGACGATGAGGAGCACTGTCACGAAGAGCATGGCAAAGGCGATGACCAGGGCGATCGCCTGGAGGCCGCCCAGCAACTGGAAGAAGCGTTCGAGGAACTGCCGCTGGTCATTGACCTGCTCGACGCCGGGCCGACCCTCAAAGGCCGACGAGACGATGTCGTACTTCGTTGGGTCCGAGAGCTTGACTCGGAAGGACTCAGGCAGGGCATCGACGGTGACGCTGTCGACGATCGGAGAGTTGCGGTACTGCACGACGAAGCGCTCGTACGCTTCCTGCTGAGTCTCGAAGTAGATCTCCTGGACGAGAGGCTTCAAGGACTCCAGGTCCGCCTCAATCTGCGCCTTCTGCGCGTCCGTGACCTTGCCACCGGCACAGGAGGCGGTCTCGGAGTTGTCGTTGCACAGGAAGATCGAGACCTCGACCTTGTCGAACCAGAAGTCCTTCATGGTGTCGACCTGGGCGCGCACCAGCAATGCAACGCCGAACAGCGCGAGAGATACACCCACGGTGATGATCACCGCGATGGTCATCGTGAGATTGCGTCGAAGGCCGTTGCCGACCTCGCCGAGGACGAATCGTGCGCGCATTCCTACCTCTGCTATCCGTAGACGCCGCGGGACTGGTCGCGGACGAGATGTCCCTGCTCGAGCTCAATGACACGCTTGCGCATCTGGTTGACGATGGCCACGTCGTGCGTCGCCATGACCACGGTCGTACCTGTGCGATTAATGCGTTCGAGCAACTTCATGATGCCCTCTGACGTCGACGGATCAAGGTTGCCGGTCGGCTCGTCAGCGATGAGGATCGCAGGCTTGTTGACGAAGGCACGCGCGATCGCGACTCGCTGCTGCTCGCCACCCGACAATTCGTCGGGCATGCGGTGCTCCTTGCCCTCGAGGCCCACCAGCTCGAGGACCTCAGGCACGATGCGCTGCACCTGACCACGCGGCTTGCCAATGACCTCAAGGGCGAAGGCGACGTTGTCGAAGACCGTTTTGTTGGGTAGCAGCCGGAAATCCTGGAAGACGGTGCCGATCCGACGGCGCAACTGGGGAACCTTCCAGTTGGAAAGGCGGCCAAGATCCTTGCCGGCCACCCACACCCTGCCCTCCGTAGGGCCCTCCTCCTTGAGGACTAGCCGAAGGAAGGTTGATTTCCCCGACCCCGAGGCACCTACGAGGAAGACGAACTCGCCCTTCTCCACCTCGAGCGACACGTCTTCGAGGGCAGGGCGAGTTTGGCTCGGGTAGAGCTTGGTCACGCGTTCGAACAGGATCACCCGACGAGTGTAGGCGGTGCGGGGTGGTCCACCCCAATTCGTGGGGGACCACCCGGCGAGCCGCCCTTGTGGGCTAGTTCGGCGTAATCGTCACTCGCTGGGCGCGCAGGGCCATGATCAGCGCGATGATCCACCCGATGATGGTCCACCCCAGCAGGAGGTTGACCCAGAAAACGGCCCAGTGAGGCACGTCGCGCACCGCGGCAATGCACCACGGGAGCATGTAGCCGGCGCTGAGGATCGCCACGATGACGGAGACAACCTTGGTGGTTGTCCAGGAGCGAGACTCCGGTTCGACAGAGTAGGACATGCCCGCAGGCTACCTCAGGCGCGGCCATCTTGAGTGCGTCGCCAGCGGATCCCCGTCTCGACGAAGTCGTCGATCTCACCGTCGAGAACCGCGGACGTATTGCCGGTCTCGTACTCAGTGCGCAGGTCCTTGACCATCTGGTAGGGATGCAGCACATAGGAGCGCATCTGCGTCCCCCACGAGCCCGCCGAATCGCTCTTGAGTGCGTCAAGCTTCTCACGCTCCTCGCGACGGCGGACCTCGAGAAGGCGCGATTGGAGGACCCGGAGCGCCGCGGCGCGGTTTTGGATCTGAGACTTCTCGTTCTGGCAGGAGACGACGATCCCCGTCGGGATGTGGGTGATCCGAACGGCGGAGTCCGTCGTGTTGACGCTCTGGCCGCCTGGCCCACTGGATCGGAAGACGTCGATCCGCATGTCCGCCTCAGGAATGTCGATGTGATCGGTCTGCTCCGTGACGGGCAGGACTTCGACGGCGGCGAAGGACGTCTGACGACGCCCCTGGTTGTCAAAGGGCGAGATGCGCACCAGACGGTGCGTCCCCTGCTCGATCGACAGCGTGCCGTAGGCATACGGCGCCTTGACGGCGAACGTCGCCGACTTGATGCCGGCCTCTTCAGCGTACGACGTGTCGTAGACCTCGACCGGCCAGCCGTGGCGCTCGCAGTAGCGCAAATAGAGGCGAAGCAGCATCTCCGCCCAGTCGGCGGCATCGACGCCACCTGCCTCCGAGCGGATCGTCACCAGCGCTTCGCGGGCGTCGTATTCACCGGAGAGGAGGGTGCGCACCTCCATTTCGGAGATGTCCTTGCGCAGTCCGGCGAGCTCGCGCTCGGCTTCGGCCCACGAATCGGCGTCTTCCTCACCCTCGGCGAGCTCGACCAGGACGACGAGATCGTCGAGTCGGCGACGCAGGCTCTCAATACGCCGGATGTCGCCCTGCACGAAGGACAACTGCGACGTGACCTCCTGGGCCCGGGACTGGTCATCCCACAGGTCTGGCGCAGAGGCAACGGCCTCGAGCTCCTCCGCGCGCTTCTTCAACGACGGGACGTCGAGCACCTGCTCGATGCCGGCAAGCGTCTGCTCGAGCCCGGCAAGGGTGTCGGAGACGTCGGGGATGGCCACGAGGGGCAAGCCTACGTCCTGCGCTACTCGCCCTCGCGATGCGCCGCCTCGGGAGCGAACGCAGGCAGGCATATGGCGATGTACTCGGCACCCTCGGGTGTGCGGTAGCGAATCCGCTCACCCGCTCGGGTGATCACCGCCTGGCCGGCCTCCACCTCGATCGCGCCCTCGGGGGTATCGATTTCCAGCGCGCCGGACAGGACGACAGTGAACTCATCGAAGTCCGGGGATTGGAAGGGCTCCTGCCACCCCGCGGGAGCCTTCATGTGCGCGATCGAGACCGACGTCTCACCGTTGACCACACGGCCGACGTACTCGTCGATGGACTTGCCTCCCGGGACCGGGACACGAACAGGTGCACTGATGACCTCGGCCACATCGTCCTCCCTCATTGAGCTAGTCCGCGGGACGATAACTGAGGACCGCACCGGCCTCGACATCGAGGTCGTAAGCACCCAATGGAGTCAGCCAGCCCGAGAAGGGCGGGCGTACGCGGTCGGTCATCGTGACGACAACCACGTCTTGGCGAAGGGACACACCAGTGAGCCGACCATCGCCGGGGTCTCGGCGGACATGCCGTTCTACCGCTCCTCGGACTCTCGTTGCATCGAGTCGAATGCGTGCCGAAGCGCCCTTGGCGTAGTAGGAATCGAGATCAATCGCCTGCGCACCAGCGAGGGCAGCCCCATCCGCCTGGGACTGAAGCGCACGGCGGGCGAGGAAGACCGTCGAAGCATCCACGACGACGGCCAGCGCGAGAATGCAGATCACGATGAATCCAAGGCTGAGGACGAGGATGCTGCCTTCGTCGCGCGGACGGACTCTCATGGCGCGTCCCGATAATCGTCGATGACCGCCACATGCACGGCGCTGACAGGCACGGCGCCAACCGTGGAGTCGGCGAGGGAGTCGGGCAGGAACGGAAGTCGGACTCGCGTGCTCACGCTGACTCGTATCGTGCTGCCGGGCGATAGGCAGGTGCCCAGGCAATCGATTCGGAGTTCATCACCTCGCGTCGGGACACCCTGGTCATCGAGCGCAAGCCTGGTAGCAACTCGCGCGGCCGTCCGCGCCCCGGCGATGGTGTCAGCCTGCATGAAGGCGCGCGCCGACTCTCGCGCTGCCTGCGTGACAGCGTAGGCGGAAGACTGCACGGTCATCACCGCGATGACGGCGTAGACGATCGGGACGATGACGAGGACGACGAGTACGACGAACTCCACCACCGCCGCACCGTCATCGCGGCGAAGCCTCAGCATGATGCGTGGCGTCATAACCGCTCCGTCATGGCATGGCCCTCAATGGTGAGTGCCGTGGGACCGAGGGTGCCGAGCAGAGGCAGCGAGGACGTGACGCGCACTCGGATGACCTCGACTCCATCAAGGCGGACCCGGCTGGCAGCGATGTCCGAAGCCGCACTCCCGCCCAGGGCATCTGCCAGGACCTCCCGTGTGCGCGCCTCCGCGACACGAAGTCCTGATCCAGCGAGCGCTCCTGCCCGCGCGCCCTCGGCGGCTGCCGCCGTCAAGGTCGCGCGCACATGGAGGGCGAGCGTCACCTGGAGGACCGCGAGTGCGACGAGAAGGAGTAGCGGCGTGACGAGCGCGAACTCGACCACGGCGCTCCCGCGATCCCCTCGCAGGCGACCGATCAGCGTCTTCACGGGCCCGAGACGCTGTTGATCGCGCGGTCGAGAACGCTCGTGAGGGCATCATCTGCGACGAGCCACAGCGCTGTAACCAGGCCGGCTGTCATGACGGCGACGAGGACCCAGCCGGGTACGTCGCCCCTGTCGCTCGTGGTGATGCGTGCGATCAGACGGGCGAGGGTGGTGCGAATTGCTGACATGGCGTTCTCCTTGTGTGTGTGAGTGGGGTCGTGCCTAGGAAACGGTGAGTTGAAGTCCGTGAATGCCGGGATAGAGCGCGATGACCACGACGATGGGAAGAATGAAGAACACGACCGGGATGAGCATGAGGACTTCCTTCTTGCCGGCCTTCTCCAGGAGTCGACGCCTGCCGGCGGCTCGCGCGTCGGCCGCTTGGGCGCGAAGGACCTCGGCCATCGGGGTTCCGCGTTCTGTCGCTACGGCGATCCCCTCGGCGAAGCGTGACGCCTCGAGACTGGGTACAGCGTCGGCCATCTCGCGGAGCGCACTGGGGAAGGCCATCCCACCCCGCACACGTCTGACCGCTCCGCGGAATTCGCTCGCGAGCTCCCCTCGAACGGTGATGGCTACTCGATCAAGGGCCGCCAGGGGACCTTCGCCGGCGGCCACGGCGAAGGCGACCAACTCCGCCACGGTGGGCAGCTGCTCGGACATGCGGGTCGCGCGTCCACGAGTGACCCGAGCCAACTGACGGTCATGCAGGAGCCATCCGACGATGCCGGCGACGGCGGCAAGGGCGAGGACCGCCGCACCGGACACGGATCCATTCCTCAGGCCGAGGAGCAGACCCACGCTCGCTCCGCCGCCGATCCCGCCGGCGGTCCAGACGAGCCGCTCCAGGCGGTAGGACTCGACATCGCCATCGCGACCGGCCCGACGCAGCCGACTCGAGAGATCCGACCCATCCCGGCTCACCAGTCGCAGGAGCGGTGAGCCCAGTACCTGACGGAGGGCATCGAGCGGGCCACGATCAACGAGGGACGTGCGCGGTGACGGCAGCCGATCGACGAGCCGACGCGGCCGATACCCGAGGACCGCGGCGACAACCAAGGAAACAGCGCTGCCGAGGACGAGGCCGAGGAGTGCGCCTGCGGGGCTCATGCGAGGACCCTCGGCTCATCGGGCAGCTTGCCGATTGCCGTCATGACCCGATACGCGACGACGGAGAGAACCGCGGATCCGATGATGATGAGCGCTCCGGCCGCCGTCGAGTATGCAGCCACCGTCTCGGGCCGCGTGCACAGCAGAAGAAGCGTGATCCATGGAGCCGCGACAGCAACGCGTGCGGCGTTGACCGTCCAGCTCTGCCGAGCCTCGATCTCGCCTCGAGCCCGCGCATCCTGTCGAAGGAAGTCACTCA
Organism: Candidatus Nanopelagicales bacterium; assembly: GCA_049431945.1. GTDB lineage: Bacteria > Actinomycetota > Actinomycetes > S36-B12 > S36-B12 > Mxb001. The sequence continues at coordinate 6,970 of JBMTDJ010000070.1, forward strand.
GCGTCGCGAGCACGCGACCGAGGTCCGTGCCACCCACCTCGCGAGCTATACCGAGCGACACGATGACGCGGTCTGCGACGGGATCGCCCAAGCGGTCTTTGAGTTCCTCCAAGGCCAGGGCAAAGGACCCCCTTGCCCGGTAGTCGCTGGCGAATGAGCGGAAGGCGGGCCTCAGCGCCTCCGGGCCACGAATGCCGAGGTCGATCACCGCCTCGGGGAGGGACATACCGGCGCGCACTGCGGAGCCGAGCATGTCCACGGCATCCGGCCATGCCGCGCGCAATGCGACACCGCGCGCCCGCGCACGTCGACGGAGCACGGCGATGGGCAAGTATCCGAACACGATCATCGCGAGGAGCCCCACGACGGCCACGCCCGAGATCGCGACGATCACAAGCCCCGATACGGCCGCCAGGGCGACACAGGCTCCGACAATGGCGCTCGGGCTCACGCGCTCGAGGCCGGCGCGGTCGATCAGTCGACGAAGTCGCGAGACACCAGCCTCACGTTGATGGCGAGGTGCCGACATGCCCAGGAAGACCAGGAGAGCACCGACTCCCAGCAACAGCCCGATAACCGCTCCAGTCATGCTGCCGCCCTCGCCGGTCGGAGCAGATGGGCCAGGTCAAACCCGGCGGCTTCGAAGCGCTCTTCGTGGGGCGGAAAGCCCGTACCGCGGACAAGATTCGCACCGCGGCGCGAGTAGATGTCCGCAACCTCCACGGTTCCCGCCTCGACGCGCCCCGGGAGTGCGGCAATCTCGCGAACCTCGCGTCGACCATCGCGCGCAGTCGCCGTGTGGACGACGATGTCCACGCAGCCCGCGACCGTGGGCACCACGAAGTCTGCCGAGATGTTCTGGCCCGCCAGGAGCGGGAGGGTGCACAGTTTCGTCACCGCCTCACGGGCCGAATTGGCGTGCAGTGTGGCGGCAGCAGGAAGCCCGCTGTTCATGGCGATGAGCAGGTCGAGCGCCTCGGCCTGGCGAACCTCCCCGACGATGAGACGCGACGGTCGCATACGCAGTGCCTCCTTCACCAAGCGTCGAAGCGGGATTTCGCCCGTCCCCTCGAGACTCGCGTCTCGCGTCTGCATGGGCACCCAGTCCGGATGGCGCGGCAGGTGGATCTCGAAAACCTCCTCGCAACTGACGATGCGCTCGCTCGACGGAACGCAGCCGAGGAGTGAGTTGAGCAAGGTGGTCTTGCCCGCTTGGGTGCCGCCGGCGACGACGATGTTCAGGCCGCTGACGACACAGGCTTCGAGGAAGTCAGCCGCCTGCGATGTGAGGGTGCCGCCTGGCACGAGTTCGTGGACGTCTACGGGCCGGTGCACGAAGCGGCGGATATTGACTGCCCAGTGCGTGCGCGTGATGTCCGGAATGACCACATGCAGGCGACTGCCGTCGGGAAGCATCGCATCGACGAACGGCGTGCTGAGATCGATCCGGCGCCCCGACCACTGAAGCATGCGCTCGACCAGGCTTCGCACCTGATCGTCAGTGAGCACCGTCGTCGTGAGTTCGCTTCGACCGCCGCGGGCGACGAAGACGCGACCGGGGGCATTGATCCAGACCTCTTCGACATCAGGATCATCGAAGAAGCGCTGGAGTGGACCGAAGCCCGCAACCTCGTCCATCACATGGCGCGACATGGCGGCCCACTCGGCATCAGGAGCAGCCACGTCGGTGTCGGTGACGAGCCGATGGACCGCCGTCCGCACGAGGCCCTCCACGGCCTCGCGATCGCGCAGAGGGTCAAGCCCACTGCGCCTGACTGCCTCCCGAACCTCGGTCTCGAGGATCTCCTGCGTCGACCCCGACATCGTGTGCTCCCTCCGTCATCAACCGATATCGACCGCCGGCAAACGCCGGCAATGACGAAGGTAGGAACGCCAACAGTCAGCGACCAGGCAGGAACGCGCACGTGTCATGCGCGTTAGCGCATCACCCGATTTCGTGAGGGGATTGACGGAGCGGACACGCGCAATCGCTCACCGAGCGTGCGCGTTGGCCCCAGTTGGCCTGACGTCAGTCGATGAGGTCGACGACGAGTGGTAGGCGGTGGTACGGCGTGCCCGGCGGCGAAACCACGACGGCAGGCTCGGGATCCGCCAGGATTGCCAGCGCGGCGGGAAGGCGCGACTCCTCGTCCGTGTGCAGGCGAAGGAGCGGCTGGCCCGCGACCACCTCATCCCCCGGTTTCGCAAGGACTTCGATGCCAGCGGCTGCCGAGACGGGGTCGTCCTTCGTCGCCCGCCCCGCCCCGAGCCGCCAGGCAGCGCGACCAATGGCCAGCGCGTCGCAGCGCGTGACCACGCCGTCTCGGTCAGCCGTGAGGGTCTCGATCACGCGGGCACGAGGCAGAGGGGCATCCGGATCGCCCCCCTGGGCCTCAATCATGCGGCGCCAGTGATCCATCGCACGGCCACTGGCAATGGCCTCGGCAGGATCAGCATCGATGCCCACGAGCTCGAGCATGTGGCGGGCTAGGAGGAGCGTGAGTTCGACGACGTCGGATGGGCCGCCACCGGCGAGGACATCCACGGACTCGGCGACCTCGAGCGCGTTGCCTGCGGCCACTCCGAGGGGGACGTCCATGGCCGTGACGAGTGCGCGCGTGCGCACACCGTCGTCTCTGCCCAGGGCAACCATGGTGCGCGCGAGTTCGACGGCTCGCGCAGTATCCGACATGAAGGCACCGGAACCGGTCTTAACATCGAGTACGAGGGCCGATGTGCCCTCCGCGATCTTCTTGCTCATGATCGACGACGCGATGAGCGGAATGATGTCCACGGTTGATGTGACGTCCCGGAGGGCGTAGAGCTTGCGGTCGGCCGGCGCAAGGCCCGATCCCGCAGCACAGATGACCCCGCCCACATCGGCGAGGATCGCCAGCATCTCGGCGTTCGAGAGATGGGCCCGCCACCCGGGGATCGACTCCAGCTTGTCCAGGGTGCCCCCCGTGTGGCCGAGGCCCCGACCCGACAATTGCGGTACGGCAGCGCCGCACGCGGCCACGATCGGCACGAGCGGAAGGGTGATCTTGTCGCCCACTCCTCCCGTCGAGTGCTTGTCTACCGTCGGCCGTGACAGCGAACTGAAGTCCATCCGTTCGCCCGAGGCGATCATCGCCCGCGTCCACCGCACGAGTTCAGGCTCGCTCAGGCCGCGGAAGTAGATGGCCATGGCCATGGCCGCCATCTGCTCATCGTGCACAGAGCCGCGCGTGTACGCGTCGATGAGCCAGTCGATCTGGCCATCAGTGAGCACACCGCCGTCTCGCTTGATGCGGATGAGGTCGACTGCGGTGTACGGCTCCGCTCCACTCACGGGCGATCCTCGCGGCGGGCCACGAGGTCATCCGGACCGAAGGCCTGCGGCAGGACGTCGCGCATGGGCAGGATCCCCTCGGGCGTCGCGAGCAGACAATCGGCTCCACCGTGCTCCCACAGCAGTTGCCGGCAACGCCCGCACGGCATCAGGGGGTCACCGTGCTGGTCGACGCAGGCCACGGCCACCAGACGCCCACCGCCTGTGGCGTGGAGTTCGGAGACCATCCCGCATTCGGCGCACAGGCCCACCCCATACGCGGCGTTCTCGACGTTGCACCCGGCGACGATCCGGCCGTCGTCGACGAGCCCCGCGACACCGACCTTGAAGCGGGAGTACGGGGCGTAGGCGCGGCCCATGATGTCGACAGCTGCGGTGCGCAGCGCTGCCCAATCGATGTCCACGGCATCCACCCTAGGTCGACTTGCGGAAGGGAATGCCGTCCGCCGCTGGGGCTCTCACCTTGCCGACGAGGCCCACCACGGCAATGAGCGTGACGAGATAGGGCGCCATGAGGAGGAACTGGCTGGGGATCGGGGAGCCGATGATGGACAGCACGTTCTGCAGGTTGTAGGCGAAGCCGAAGAGGAGGGCTGCCCCCAGCGAGCCGAGGGGTGTCCAACGGCCGAAGATGACAGCCGCCAGCGCGATGAAGCCGTTGCCTGCCGTCATCTCCCGGCC
>JBMTDJ010000071.1:0-10378 GCA_049431945.1 Candidatus Nanopelagicales bacterium
GCGCGCCGCAACCATCTGACACAGACTCTGCACGAAGGCCCGACCCCATGGGGTCGGGCCTTCGTCATAGATGGATGAAGGTCAGCCGGATGCGTTGACGTCTCGGGTCATCGGCCGGAGCCGGACGTCATTCAGCGGTTGACGTCACTCAGTAGTTGATCGTGAGGCAGTGCGGACGACGTAGACCTCCACGTCGTGCAGCTTTTGGTCCACGTCGAGCGACTCGCCTTCGCGCAGGCCGCCCTTGACGGCGACGTCGAGATCGGCCAGCTTCACTGCCGCCGCGGCCAGGCGATCTGCTCGCCAGCGCTTGGCGCGGTTCCTGGCATTGCGCAATTGCCAGTCGAACCTGATACCCGTCTCCTGCATCGCCTCGGCCTCGCCCATCGTGGGCGGGAGCCCCTGGACGCGCACCAGGGCACGCAGGCCGGATCCCAGCATGGCTGTGACGGACGGGCCCACGCCGGCGCGTCCCTGGGACTCGGCCATCCAACGCAGATCGCGCAGGGCATCCACGGGACGGCGATCCCACACCGCATCCGACACGCGATAGCCCTGGACGTCGGCTACCCCCACGAAGTAGCGGGCGACGGCCTCCTCATCGATAGGACCGGACTCCACGTCGCTGCACAACTGCACGACCGCTCCGAGAAGCAGACCGAGGTCGTGGCCGATGGCTTCGTAGAGGGCGTGGATGGCGCCCGACGTGGCCTTGCGCCCGCGTCGGCGCACCTGGTCGGCGAGGAAGTCCTCGGTCTGTCGGCCCTTCTTGATGGCGGCGCACGAAATCTCCTGAGCGCCAGCCTGACGTAGGCCCGTGAGGTACTTCTTGCCCTTGACCCCGCCCGGATGCACCACGACGAGCCAGACGGCATGCGGCGGGTCGGCGATCGCCGACTCGATGACACGCCAGATCGCGTCGTCGATCTGATCCGCCTCCGTGAGCAGGACGAGCGCAGGCTCGTCGAACAGCGTCGGTCCGAGGGCTTCAGCCAGTGCGCCGGCGGCGTCCTCGTCGACTGCCGAGACGACGCGCCGGTCCGGCTCGGCGCCAAGGCGATCACGGGCCTCATGGCGGGTCTGCTCCAGTGCCTGCCGGACGAGCACGTCCTCGGATCCGACGACGAGGGTGATCGGCAGGCTCACGCGCGCAAGCATGCCACGACCTCCGAACGTCGCGGTCAGCCTGTGCGGCGGGTCATGACACCCAGCGGCTCGGCGAGGATGGCCACGTCACCCGCCTCATCGGTGCGCCCGACAATCGCTCCAGCGCCTCGCCACGCCGCGACGGTCTCCGGCGCCGGATGGCCGTATCGATTGCCCGCGCCCACGCTGATGATCGCCACTCGCCCTGACGTCCATGCCGCGAGTGCCGGGTCCTGGTAGCGGCTCCCGTGGTGGGCGACCTTGACGACGTCAACACCCGGCCCGGCCTGCGACGTCCGCAAGGCCACCTGCGCGGAGACCTCCACATCGCCGAGAAGCAGTAGGCGTACGCCGCTCACTTCGGCAAGGAGGACCACACTCGCGTTGTTGGGGGCCGACTCGGGCCCGCGGATGATGCGCGCGGGCCACAGGACCGTGAGGGCCACTCCGCCCACGTCGACGGTGTCCCCCACACGCGCTTCGGATGTGGGGGTGCCGGCCAGCCAGGCATCCACTTTGGCTGCCTGTTCGGCCGGTTCGCGCAGCGGCGAGACGAGAGCGGCGTGGATGGGCCGTCCACCGAGGACCCCCGGGAGGCCATCGACGTGGTCCGCATGCGGATGGGTGAGCACCAGCAGGTCGACCTGGGCGATCCCCGCATCGTCAAGGCAGGTGTCGATCGCGGTCGGGTCCGGTCCTGCGTCGACGAGTACGACGCCCCCGGAATGACCACGTAGCAGCAGAGCGTCGCCCTGGCCGACGTCGCAGGCGATCGCAATCCACCCGGGCGGAGGCCAGCCGGCTCGATCAGGGATGCGCAGCGCCACGATCGCCACCGCCGCGAGCACCACCGTCGCCAGCACGAGCACCCTCGGTCGCCACGTGCGCTCGTGGCGGCCACGATGACGGCGAATGATGACGACGAACACGACACAGGCCGCGACCGCGAGGCTTGCGCCGAGCAGTCCACCCGGCCACGGCAGCGTTGCTGCCGGCCACGAGGCGGTCCACTCCGCGACCCAGGCGATCCAGGCTGCGAAGGGCTCGGCGAGCCTGGCGAGGAACTGCGCGGGCGTGGGGGCGACCGTGCCAACGACAGCGGCGAGCAAACCGAGGACCGTCACCGGTCCAACCGCCGGAGCGACGAGCACGTTGGCGGGAACGGCGACCAGGCTCAGCCCGTCCCCGAAGGCCGCGATCAGCGGCAAGGTGGCGATCTGGGCGCCGACGGTGAGCGCCAGCGCACTCACCAGGGCGCGTGCCGCCCTGCCGCCACTACTCCACCGCGCGACGATCGGTGCGGCGAGGAAGACGAGGCCTCCAGTAGCGGCCACCGACAGGGCGAATCCCCATGACGCGGCGAGGGCCGGGGAGAGCACGAGAAGGACGACAGCCGCGAAGGCGAGGGCATGCAAGCCGGTACGCCGTGAGCCGGTCACGATGGAGAGGAGCGCGACGACGGCCATCACCGATGCGCGCAGCACGCTGGGCTGCGGACCCACGATGACAACGAAGGCACCCAGGGCCACTCCCGCGAGTGCGACGCGCGCGTACAAGCCGAGGCCGAGGAACGTGGCCACGAGCAGGACGGCCCCTACGACGATCGACGTATTGCCGCCGCTCACGGCCGTGAGGTGCGACAGACCCGCGACGCGCATGTGCTCCCGGAGTTCTTCCGGCTGGGCGGTCTCGTCGCCGACGGCCAGCCCCTCGACAAGCGCTGCAGCCCGTGGAGGGGCGCCCGCAAGGGACGAGCGCAGTGAGCCGCGGACGGCATTGGCCATGGCGCCCAAGGGCCCGGGCGGCGCCACGACCGTCACCGTGTCGACCGTCACCAAGGTCGCAAAGCCGCGCAGCGGGTCGCCCTCACCGAGAGTCCCCGTGACCTGGACGCTCGCCCCGATAGGCGGGGTGAGCTCCGGGCTCGTGCGCAGCACGATGGGAGCGCCAACCTCGACGTCAGCGGACAGCACACGGTGCAGGTGTGCCCGGGTGTCGATCAACGGCTCGCCCCTGGCCGTCCGCAGTCGGTAGTCGCCCACAACGCTGGCCTCGAGGGTCACCCGGGCGCCGGGCGATTGCAGGACTTCCACGCTGACGGCAGCGACGTACGACGACGTTGATGCGAGCACGGCGGCCACGATCATGAGGACCGAGGTCGCCAGCCAACGGCGTAGGAAGGCGCATCCCGCAGCCGCGGCGAGCGAGGCCATCGCGGCGACGATGTCAACGTGACCGACGAGGACCGGGTCGACGCCTTGGGCGACAGCCAGGATGCTGAGGAGCGCGAGCACCCACCCCGTGAGCGCCCCGGGGGCGAGGCTGTTCACCCGACGCGGATCAGCGGTCGGATCTGAGCCAGGAGCGCATCACCGATGCCACTTACTTCGCCGAGGATCTCGACATCGCTGAAGGGGCCATTGTCAGTCCGCCACTGAACGATGCGACCGGCGAGGACCGGGCCGATCCCCGGAAGTGCTTCGAGTTCAGCGGCACTGGCGGCGTTGATATCGACCAGCGGCAGCGAACTGACGGCACCCGGTGCGGTCTTGTCGATCGGGGCTGGCTGCATCCCTGTGTCGCGGATGCCTACCGCGACCTGCTCGCCATCGACGAGCAGGCGGGCCAGATTGAGTGCGCCGGTCGAGACGCCAGGCCGCAGTCCCCCGGCCGCCTCGATCGCGTCGATGACGCGTGAGCCGACAGGCAGCGAGATCACGCCAGGCTGCCTGACCCTGCCGCGCACGTGGACCGTCACCTCAGGGGCGGGCGTGGGCATCGCACTCGACACCAGGGTCGGGGACACCTCCGGCAGTGAGACCAGTGGCCTAGCTCGGCCCTGCCACCACCAGTAGGCGACAACGAGGAGGAGCGCACCCAGCAGCACGGCAAGGGCGCGCAGCGCGCGCGGACTCCAGGTCACCCCGGGACGCTAGGAGTGAGGGCAGGCGCTCGACGCTACGTCGCGAGGGTCGGTGGACAGCGGGGCATGCGCGGGCCTGTGGATGCCCGCCCGCGCCGTCAGTCCACGAGCGGTGACACCACGGAGGCGACGATGCCCGGGCCCGTGTGGGCGCCGACGACGGCACCGAGGGGGCAGACGACGATCTGAGTGTGCGGCAGGCATTCGGCGAGGGTGGCCGCCAGAGCATCTGCCCGATCCGCGGCGTCGAGGTGCTGGACGGCGATCTCGACACTGCGACCGAGAGTGGCGGCCAGCGTGAGCTCGGTGAGGCGTGCGATCGCCTTGGCCGACGTGCGCACGCGCTCGAGAGGCATGACCTCGCCGTCGAGGATCTGCAGGATCGGCTTCACCTGCAGGGCCTGACCCATGGCGGCACGTGCCGCTCCGATCCGCCCGCCACGACGTAGGTACTCGAGCGTGTCGACGTAGAACAGCGATGTCGACGCGCGTGCTCGCCGTTCGATGACAGAGGCGACCTCTCCTGCCGACGCACCGTCGGCGGCGAGCCGGGCACCCGCGAGCACCGCGAAGCCGAGCCCCATCCCGACAGTGCGGCTGTCGACGAGGTGCACCGGGATCTCCACCTCCTTGGCTGCGAGCTCGGCGGACTCGTAGGTCGCGGACATGCGCGATGACAGGGTCGCGCACACGACCGCCTGGGCCCCGCCCTCTGCCGCCTCGACGAACGCCTGACGAAACCTCTCGGGGGAGGGACGACTCGTGGTCACCGGCTGCCACGCCCGCAGCGCTTCGGCGACGTGGGCCGGGCTCGCCTCAGGATCGGTCTCGTCGTACGCCCTGCCGCCGATGACGACCTGCACCGGCACGACCTCGATGGAGGTGCCCGTGAGGACGTCGGCCGGCAGATAGGCGGTCGAGTCGGTGACGACGGTGACGGACATCTGTCCAGGCTAGTGGGTACCCCACTCCTCGCGAATGGGCAGTTGGCTGCTGTCGGGCTAGGGGGGAGCCCGGTGACAACTGCCCACTCGGCACGCACTACACGGCGGAGCGCATCGCCCCCGCGGCAGTCGCGGGAACGACCTCGTCGATGCGCACACCTTCGGCACCCACCCAGGTGGCGGCCTCGCGCAGTGCCTTCGCCGCACCCTCAATCGATCCGCGCACGGGGGTCCCTGCTCCGGTGGTCTCGAGTGTGACCTTCTTCGCGACGAGGACGCCCTTCTCTCGGCCGGGATCCACGCGCGCGACGAGCCGTCCACCGTGGAGCACGGGCATGGCGAAGTAGCCGTGGACCCGCTTCGGGGCCGGCGTGTAAGCCTCGATGCGGTGAGGCATGTCGAAGATCCGCTCCATGCGGTCGCGGTTCCAGATGAGTGAGTCGAAGGGCGAGAGCAGGGTCGTGCGCGAGCGCGCACCCGATGACGAACCCAGCCAGTCCAGAGCCTGCGGTGACGCCCAGGTCCGCTGGCCCCAGCCCACAACCGTGACCTCGACCAGATCCGTGTCGCCGATGTGGCCGAGCGCCTGGGTAGCCGTGAGTCGATGGATGTCGGCGATGTCCGCGGCCGTGCCGACACCGACCGAGTGTCCGCCGAGTTCGACAAGTCGGCGCAGGCACTCGGCGTCCGAGGGTCCGTGGATGCCATCGTCATCGGCCCAGTCCCGCTGTTCGCGCAGGTCGACGGGTACGACGCGCTCCGGCAGGTCGTAGACCCGCCGCCACCCGGTGCGCTGGCTCACGATGACCTCGCCGATATCGAGCAGCCACTCGATCCCGATCTTGGCCTCCGACCAGTCCCACCACTCCCCGCTCTTCTTCGCGCCGCCCAGGTCACGGGTCGTCAGCGGCCCCTCGGCGCGCAGGCGCTTCACGATGCCCGTGAGCGCCTTGGTCGGCACACCGTGCCAGCGCTGGCCTTTGCGCGCGTAGTGGCGCCGCCGGAAGGCGAACCACGGCCATTCCGACATCGGCAGGATGCACGCCGCGTGGGACCAGTACTCGAACGCACTGTCACCGTTCCAGTACGCCGACTCGACGGCCGTGCGCCCGATCGCACCGAGCCGCGCATAGGCGACGAGCTCATGCGAGCGCGCGAGCACGGAGATGGTGTCGAGCTGCACGGCGCCCAGGTGCTCAAGCATTGATGAGACCGCCTGCTCGCGCGCAGCCTCGCTCCGCGGTGACTTCGGCGCCCCCAGCAATCCCTGCGACCACAGCGTGGCCCGCCTCGCTTCGTCCGCCGACAGCTCGATCACGGCAGGACAGCGTCGAGAGGAACCAGGTCCTCGGGCAGGAGATCAGCCATCCAGACATCGGTGCGTTCGCCGCGGTGCATCACACGCAGGCGCGCGATCTCGGAGTAGACGCGGAAGCCCACCTTCTCGACCATCCGGCGCGAGGCCTCATTGCCGGCGACGGCGTGCCAGGTGATCACCTGGATACCGCCCTCGCGGAAGCCCCAGTCACAGGCAAGCCAGAGCGCGAGCGTGCCGACTCCGCGGCCCCGGGCCCAGGGCGCGACGAGGTAACCGACGTCAGCGAGTCCGGCGCCGTCGGGTCGCAGCGAGATGTTGCCGGCCCATCGCCCGTCGACCTCGATCCCCCAGCGCGGGGACTCGTCGTCGACGACCGATCCGATCCGGCGCTCGATGAAAGCCAGGGCGTGCTCGGTCTCGTACGGCGAAGGCACCGTCGTCCAGCGCGCGATGTCCGCGTCCCGGCAGGCCAGGGTCATGTCATCGACGTCGGCGAGTGAGAGCTCGCGCAGGGTGACCGGCCCCGCAGTGAGGGTAGGAGCGGGATCCACGCCTACTCCGGGACGATGTTGACGAGCTTGGGGGCGCGCACGATCACGGTCTTGATGCCGTTGCCGTCGAGTGCCTTGACGACCGCATCCGAGGAGAGTGCCAGCTCGCGCAGTGCGTCCTCGGTGATGTCGGGCGAGACCTCGAGGCGATCGCGCACCTTGCCCGCGATCTGCACCACGCACGTGACCGAATCCTGCACCAGCAGCGCAGGATCGACCTCGGGCCACCCGGCCAGCGCCACCGAGGGCGCGTGTCCGAGCAGGCGCCACATGTCCTCCGCGGTGTACGGCGCGGCGAGAGAGAGCAAGATCGCCACAGCCTCGGTTGCCTCGCGCACGGCCGGATCGGCAGGGCCGCAGCCGGAGTCGATTGCCTTGCGAGTGGCGTTGACGAGCTCCATCGCCTTGGCGACGGCGACGTTGAAGCGGAAGGTTTCCACCGCGAGCGCCGCATCGTGCAGCGTGCGATGCGTCATCTTGCGCAGCTCGATATCGCCGGTCCCGAAGTCGACTCCCGGCTCGCTCGCCACATCCTGGGCGAGACGCCAAGCACGCGCGAGGAACTTCTTTGACCCGGCAGGCGAGACGTCAGCCCAGTCGATGTCGTCCTCCGGCGGACCAGCGAAGACCATCGTGAGGCGGATCGCGTCGACACCGTGGACGGCAAGCTCGTCCGACAGCTTCACGAGATTGCCGCGTGACTTGCTCATCGCCGAGCCGTCCATGACGACCATGCCCTGATTGAGCAGTCGCGTGAAGGGCTCGGTGAAGTCGACCAGGCCCATGTCGTACATCACCTTGGTGAAGAAGCGGCTGTAGAGCAGGTGCAGGATCGCGTGGGTGACGCCGCCGACGTACTGGTCGACGGGCATCCACTTCTTGGCCGCCTCGACATCGAAGGGGCCGTCGGCCTTGTGCGGGTCGAGGTAGCGCAGGTAGTACCAGGACGAGTCGACGAAGGTGTCCATCGTGTCGGGATCGCGCTGAGCATCGGCGCGGCCGCAGCGCGGACAGGCGACCGTCGCCCACTCGGTGGCGGCGCCCAGCGGCGAGGTGCCCTTGGGCTTGAGGTCCAGCCCCTGCGCAGGCGGCAGGGTCACGGGCAATTGATCGAGCGGCACGGGAACTTCACCGCAGTCGACGCAGTGCACGATCGGGATCGGCGTCCCCCAGTAGCGCTGACGCGAGATCAGCCAGTCGCGCAGGCGGTAGTTGATCGAGGCCTTGCCCGTGCCGCGCTCGCCGAGGATGTCGATGATCGCCGCGATCGCGTCGGCCTTGTCGAGCCCGTCGAGCGGACCGGAGTTGACGTGCGGACCATCGTCGGCCGTCGCGACTCCCGTCTCCGCGGGGTCCTCCCCCGCGTCAACGACGACGCGTACGGGCAGGTCGAAGGCCTTGGCGAAGTCGAGGTCGCGCTGGTCGTGCGCGGGCACCGCCATGATCGCGCCGGTGCCGTAGTCGGCGAGCACGTAATCCGACGCCCACACCGGGATGCGCTCGCCATTGACGGGGTTGATCGCATAGCGGTGCAAGAAGATGCCAGTCTTGTCGCGGTCCGTCGCCAGACGGTCCATCTCCGAGGTCTGCTTGACCTTCTCCAGGTACGCCGCGAAGTCCGCCTCAGCCTCGGTCCCCGTCGCGAGCTCGGCCGCCAGGTCAGAGTCTGCGGCGACGACAAAGAACGTCGCACCGTAGAGCGTGTCGGGGCGAGTGGTGAAGACGGTGACCGGTTCATCGCGCCCCTCGATGACGAAGTCGACTTCGGCGCCGGTGGATCGCCCGATCCAGTTGCGCTGCATCAGCAGCACCTTCTCCGGCCACTTGCCCTCGAGCTGCGCCATGTCGTCCAGCAGGCGGTCGGCGTAGTCGGTGATCTTGAGGTACCACTGCGTCAGCTTCTTCTTGGTGACCGCGGTGTCGCAGCGCTCGCACAGCCCCTGCACGACCTGCTCGTTCGCAAGCACGGTCTGGCAGTTGGGGCACCAGTTGACATTGGAGGCCTTGCGATAGGCCAGGCCGCGCTCGTACATCTGCAGGAAGAACCACTGGTTCCAGTGGTAGTACTCAGGGTCACAGGTGTTGAGCACGCGGTCCCAGTCGAAGGAGCACGCGTAGCGGCGCATGGACGCCTTCTGCTGGGCGATGTTGTCGTAGGTCCACAGGCCCGGGTCCTCTCCGCGACGGATCGCGGCGTTCTCCGCGGGCAGGCCGAAGGCGTCCCAGCCGATGGGGTGCATGACGTTGTAGCCGCGCTGCACCCAGTAGCGCGCGATGACGTCGCCGAGGGCATACGCCTCGGCGTGACCCATGTGAAGGTCACCGGACGGGTAGGGAAACATGTCGAGGACGTACTTCGTCGGCCGCGGATCGCCGTCGATGCCGGAGCGGAATGGCTGCAGGTCGTCCCAGACCGGCAGCCAGCGGGCCTGGATCTCCTCGACGTCGTACGTCTCTCTCGTGTCGTCCATAGCGGAGGCGACTCTACCCAGGGGCTCCGGACTACCCCTGACCCACAGGTATCGATCCGCAGAGGGGGTCCGTGGCTCGCGGTGTCCGGCGAGGGCAGCATCACGGGCAGGAACCTCAGCCCGAAGGCGAACCGGATCGTGGCGATCATCGACCTGGTCGCGGCCACGTTGCTCGTCGGCCTCTACCTGGTGAGCGACTGGGCCAACTGGACGGCGATGGACGTGCTCTCGATCGCGATCTGGGTGGCCCTCGGCGCGATGTTCCTCGAAGCCATCATCGCCACCCGCCAGACCTCCTGACGTGCGTTCAGATGAAGGCAAGCGTGGGGATCGCGAGCACGAACCCCGCCTGGGCGAGCTGGTAGGTCACCATCACCGCGACGCGGCCACCCGGAGCTGAGCCGACGAATCGCGCCCACGCAAGCAGGGTGTCGGACGCCATGAAGAGCAGCGCGGCGACTCCCGCGACCGTCGACCACGACCCAACGGCGAGTACGACGACCGCACCGATCGTGATCATGTAGGCGATGACGATGCCGCCGAGCAGGGGCGACTGGCGCCATGCTCCGCGCACGATGCAGCGGCCGAGGCTGATCGCGAAGGCCCCGACGATGACGAGCCCGAAGGCCACCGCCGGCAGCGGGTGCTCGATCGGCACGAGCGCGACGATGTAGGCCAGGTGCCCGACGAGGAACGCGGCGGCACCGGGGATGAAGCGGTCCTGGAAGAGCAGTACATCGCCGACGAGCCCGAAGGCCAGGCCGATGACGATCCACCAGCGGATCCAGTCCGACTCCGCGGGGATGAGCACCGCCGCAGCGATGAGGAACACCATCACGCCGGGCTTGGCCCACCGCTCGACGTGCCTGCGATCGGCGGCAACTGCCCACCAGTCGAGTACGGCGATCACCCCGGCGATCGCCATCGTCACGATCCAGGTCACGCCGTCAGCATGCCACCCCGCGAATGCCTAGGTCCGCAGCGGTGGTGTTCGTTTGACGAGGGTGTTGGAGTGGATCTCGCTG
>JBMTDJ010000072.1:0-10134 GCA_049431945.1 Candidatus Nanopelagicales bacterium
TGAGGCCGATAGCGATGCCACTGGCCGCCTTGGGACCTCCCACCGCGTAGGGATCCTGCCCGGCCGCGAGGGCCTGCATGCGCACCTTCATGGATCCTGCGGTCTGGTCGATGAGGACTCCGGTGACATCCTGCACGAGACCGCGACCGTACTGCGCGGCCGCACCCGAGATCTGCAGATCCATGGCGATGTTGACCCGGGTGGACGCCCCGCCCATCGGCTGGAGTGCCACATTGAGGATCGTGGCTGCGTTGCCACGCCCCTTCTTATCTGCTCCCACACCGTCCAGGACCAGGGTCTTCTTGGCGTTGTCCCGGTCGGTGATCTTGAGTTCGCCGGTGAACTCGAGCTTGACCGGGCCCGCCGAGATGACGACGTCGCCCTGGTAGTGGTCGTCGCCCATCTTGTTGGTCAGGTCTGCACCCGGGACGCACGCGGCGACGAGGGGCACGTCGTCGAAAAACTCCCATACCTTGTCGACCGGTTGGTCGATGTCGAACGACTGCGTGATTTGCACGTCAGTCTCCCTTCACCGGGGGCGCGCCCGAGACATCGCGCCCGGTCTGGACAGCCTCATAGACCCGGTTGGGCATGAGCGGCATATCGACGTTGCGCACGCCGGTGTGCTCAATGGCGTTCATCACGGCGTTGACGAAGGCCGCAGGGCCGCCCACTGTCGCGCACTCCCCGATCCCCTTCGCGCCGATCGGGTGGTGCGGGCACGGAGTCACGACCTCGTGCAGCTCGTAGCCGGGGGTCTCCCACGCCGTGGGGAGGAGGTAGTCCATGAAGTTGGACCCAATGCAGTTGCCCTCCTCATCGAAGGTGATGTACTGCATGCTCGCCATCGCATAAGCCTCGGTGAGGCCACCCATGATCTGTCCTTCGACGATCATCGGGTTGATGCGGACGCCGCAATCGTCGACAGCGACGAACTTCAGCACATCCCACACGCCCGTCTCCGGGTCGACCTCGACCTTGCAGACGTACGCCGCGAAGGGCCAGGTGAGATTGGGCGGGTCGTAGTAGGCGTTGTTCTCCAGGCCAGGCTCGAGCCCGTCAGGCACGTTGCTGTAGGCCGCGAGGGCGCAGTCCTGAATGGTGACTCCACGCTCCTGGTTGCCACGGACGTAGAAGCGACCGAGCTCCCACTCGATGTCCTCCTCGGACACCTCGAGCAGGTGCGCGGCGATCTTGCGCGCCTTGGCCCTGATTTTGCGCGCCACCATCGCGACCGCAGCACCAGCCACGGGCGTGGATCGCGAGGCGTAGGTGCCCATGCCGAAGGGGGCCGTGTCGGTGTCGCCCTCCTCGACGACGATGTCCTCCGCCGGGATGCCGAGCTCATGGGCGACGATCTGCGCCCAGGTGGTCTCGTGTCCCTGGCCCTGCGTCTTGGCGCCGGTCCGAAGGATGGCCTTGCCGGTCATGTGCACGCGCAACTCGGCCGAGTCGAACATCTTGATGCCGATGATGTCGTACTCGCGGCTATTGCCGGCCCCGAGAGGCTCCGTCATGGTCGAGATGCCGATGCCGAGGAGCTTGCCGCGCTTGCGCGCCTCCTCCTGCTCCTCCTTGAAGTTGGCGTAGCCAATGGCGTCGAGGGCGATGTCGAGGCACTTCCCATACTGGCCCGAGTCCGTGAGGAAGCCGAACGCCGTGCGGTACGGGAACTGGTCATCCTTGACGAGGTTGATGCGCCGGAACTCAGCCTGATCCATGCCGAGGTCGTTGGCCGCAGCATGCATCATCCGCTCTTGGAAGAACATTGCCTCGGTCACGCGGAAGGAACACCGGTAAGCGACACCACCCGGTGCCTTGTTGGTGTACCAACCTTCACTCGTGAGGTGCGCCGCAGGCACGTCGTAGGCCGCGAACGTCGAGTGCATGAGGCCGATCTTGAACTTGGTCGGCTGCGCATCGGCGTAGAAGGCCCCGTGGTCGGAGATGGTGTGCATGCGCATTCCGAGGATCTTGCCGTCCTTGCGCAGGGCGAGCTGGCCCTGGAGATACACGTCACGACCGAATCCGGTCGAGATGAGATTGCTCGAGCGGTCCTCGACCCACTTGACCGGATGCTCAGTGAGGATCGATGCCAGGATGGCGATGACGTAGCCCGGGTAGACCGGCACCTTGTTGCCGAAGCCACCACCGAGGTCCGGTGACACGATGCGAATCATGTGCTCGGGAAGTTCGGCGACCATGGCGACAGCCGCACGGATGATGTGCGGTGCCTGGGTCGTCATGTAGACGGTGAGCTTGCCCGTCGCGCGGTCATAGTCCGCTATCGACCCGCATGTCTCCAGGGGCGACGGGTGGGAACGTGGGTAGTGCAGGTCGATCGTGGAGACCACGTCGGCCTCGGCGAATGCACGATCGGTCGACTCCTTGTCGCCGATCTCCCAGTCGAAGATCTTGTTGGAGTCCTGGTTGACCTTGTCGTCGCGCACGAGCGGAGCCTCGGGAGATGCTGCCTGCTCGGGGTTGACGATCGCGGGCAACTGCTCGTACTCCACGACGATCCTGCTGAGGGCATCCTTGGCGATGTAGGGGTCGTCGGCGATGACCGCCGCGACTTCCTGACCCTGGAAACGCACCTTGTCGGTCGCCATGACCGCCTGCGTGTCGTAGGACAGCGTCGGCATCCAAGCCAGATTGCGAGCGGCAAGTGTTTCGCCGGTCATGACCAGGCGGACACCGGGGACCTCCCAGGCAGCCGTCGTGTCGATCGACTTGATCCGCGCATGGGCGACGGGGCTGCGCAGGATCTCCATGTGCAGCATGCCCGGCAGGACGATGTCGTCGACGTAGTTGCCCTTGCCGCGGATGAAGCGGTTGTCCTCGACACGACGACGGCTCGCGCCCATACCGCCGATCTTGAGTTCATCGAGTGCCATCAGGACTCCTCACGCATGGTCTCAGCGGCCCACAGCACGGCCTTCACGATGTTTTGATAGCCGGTGCAGCGGCAGATATTGCCGGACAGGGCCCAGCGGACGTCATCCTCGGTGGGGTTCGGATTGCGCTCGAGCAGGGCCTTGGCAGCCAGCATCATGCCGGGAGTGCAGAAGCCGCACTGCAGGCCATGCTCCTCCTTGAAGCCCTCCTGGATGGGGTCGAGTTGCTGTGCCGAGGCCAAACCCTCGACCGTGGTGACCTCGCGGCCGTCAGCCTGGACGGCGAGCACCGTGCAGCTCTTGGCCGGGCGACCATTGAGCAGCACCGTGCAGGCGCCGCAACCGGTGGTGTCGCACCCAACGTGGGTGCCGGTGAGTTGCAGGCCCTGGCGGATCAGGTGAGCGAGCAACAGTCTCGGCTCGATGTCGAGGGTGCGCTTCTCGCCATTGACCGTGATCGTGACGCGCCTCGTGGGCACGTCCGCGGCCGGTGCGGTGGGGATCTCTTCGTAGAGGCTGGTCATGGTCAGGCCGCCTTCTGCTCGGACTGGGCGATGTGGGTGAGGATGCGGGTGACGAAGGTCTTGACGATCTGCCGCTTGTATGCCGCAGATCCCCGATGATCGGTGCGCGGATCCGAGGCCCCGGCAACGGCGTCTGCCGCGGCCTCGATCGTGGCGGCATCAAGAGTCTTGCCAACAAGGGCTGCCGAGATCTCCGCGTTGGCGTCGATGGTCTTGCCCCCGACTCCCGCGAGAGCACAGCCGGCGCGCTGGACGGTCTCGCCGTTCATGTCGAGCGCTACCGCGACCGATGCCGTCGCGAAGTCGCCGACGCGGCGCTCGAGCTTGAGGTAGCTGCCCTTGCGGGTGCCCTTGGCGGGCGGGATGACCGCCTCGACCGCGACCTCGTTGTACGCGAGGGCGTTGGTGAAGGGGCCCAACACGAAGTCCTTCATGGCGATCTCACGCCGGCCGCTCGGGCCCTGAGCAACGACACGCCCGTCGAGAGCGATCATCGTGGCCGCCCAGTCGCCCTGCGGATCGGCGTGGCACACCGAGCCCACAAAGGTGCCGCGCGTGCGCACGAGCGGGTCGGCAACAAGTGAGGCGGCCGCTGCGAGCGTGGGCTGGGTCTCAGCGATGAGGTCGGAGTACTCCAGGTCCTCATGACGGACCAGAGCACCAATGCGCAACGACCCATCGGGGTCCTGTCGGATGTAGTCGAGCCCGTCGATGTTGTTGATGTCGACGATGCGCTCAGGAGAAGCGAAGCGCAGTTTGAGCATGGGGATGAGGCTCTGGCCACCCGCCAGGACCTTTGCTTCGCCATTGCTGCGATCGAGGATCGCGATTACTTCATTCACCGACGTCGGCGCGTCATACGCGAACCGTGATGGATACATGGATTCCTCTCGCGGGTGTTCTCAGGCCTGACCCTGGTCGCGCACGGCGACAGGGAGGGAGTCGGCATCGGGATCGGGTCGGGGTTCCTGGTGCGGTGGCCACGGGCCCTGCACGGGCTGACCCGCGACTTTGAGGAACTCCGTGAACTGCGGCCAGGCCCAAACAGTCGGGCTCGGGCCCTCCTTGGGCGAATTCTCGATCAGGGCGTACAGGCGCGGATTGCCGCGCTCGTGCCCGGTGGATTCCACGGCCATGCGATGTCCTCTCCCGAGGTGAAGCCAATTCGGGCAAACTACACCCCTGGGGGCAGGGCGCAACCAGGAATCGTGAGGCCGGTCACGAAGTGGTCCCACCGGCCACTCCTGGCGCGGCGGCACGGACACCGGTGAGATCGGTGAAGGGGCTAGTCCGCCCGCTCGTCGAGGATCTCCGCGACGATCGCGACGGCCACTTCCGCGGGCGCCTTCCCGCCCAGCGGCAGCCCCGCCGGGCCATGGACGCGCGAGAGGTCCGTCACCTCCCGATAGGCCAACCAGTCGGCACGTGCCTGCTGCATCGCCGAGGACCCCAGGGCGCCCACATAGCCCGCGTCGCTCTCGAGGGCCGACATCAGGCACCTGCTCGAGGACTCGACGTCATGACCCATGACGACCACGGCGTCCAGCGGCCCCAGGCTCGCGGTGAGGCCGGTGACCATCTCAGGTCGACCTTCCACGACCACCTGCCACCCCAGCAGTCGCCCCTGCGCGGCCAGGGCCTCAGAAAACGGGCCTCCCCCTGCAATCACGAGCCTGGGGATCGGGGCGAAGACCGTGCGCAGCGCGTCGGGGCCGACCACGACCTCAGGACCGGCTGCCCCGGGCGCCTCGTCAATCAGGACCGACGCGACCTCGTCGTCATCCATGACCGCCCGGACAACCACCGGCTGCTGGTCAAGCAGCATGCCCCACACGTCCGCGGGGAGCTGGTCGGCCGGCACGACGAGGAACTCCACGGGCGTGCCTTCCGGAAGGCCGCTCAGGGGGCTCTCGAAGGCGGTGACGGTGTGCCGCACCCGTCGCCCGCGGCTTAACTGGCGCGCCGCGACGTCCGCCAGCACGCCATCGAAGGCGCCACCGGCGAGTTTGCCGAGACGACCACCCCCGGGCGTGAAGGCCACGGCGTCGTTCGACGGGGTCGGGGCGATCATCCACGCAACATCTGCCCGCGTGCCCGATCGAGCGCACGCAGACACGCTCAGGGCGACGTCATACATACGCGCGAGTGTATGCGTGGCCGCCGAGTAGTGCCTCACCACACGCGAGCGGTCAGCTTCATCCCGACCTCGTGCATGCGCTGCATGGCTTCGGCACCGCGATCCTCCCGGGGATCCCAGTTGGCCACAGCCGCGTAGGCCACCGCGTCCTTGTCTGACCAAATGACGCCCATGTCCGCGCGCACGCCGACATCCGTGCCGGTCTTTGACCACAGACGGATCGGTCCGTTGACGTGGGCGAGCGGATCAAGGTGAAGCGGGGCCGGGATCATGCTCAGGTCGACACCCGCGGCAAGCCACCCCTCGACGAGTTGAGCCGCACCTTGCGACAGGCCCAGGACAGGAGTGCCGCAAGAAGCCACATGGATGCGGCGAGCCACCTCCGCGAGTTCGCGTGCCGTGCCCGTCGACAGCCGCGGAGCATCGCCCTCACCGCGCGCATCGCGGACGAAGTCGTGCAGCCCGCTCCCCTCGCAGCCCAGGGCACGTGCGCGCGCAGCGCTGGCCTCGAGGCCGACAAGGTCCAGCAGGGTGTTCGTGGCCCAGTTGTCGCTGACGGCCGCCACAAGTAGGGCCACGTCCGCCAACGACAGCTCCGACTGGGCCATGTGCTGCCACAGGCCGGAGTCGGCCACCCGCAGAGCGGGATCGCGCAGGATGGTCGCACCCGGGTCGAGGCGCCCCTCGACGCAGCGCTCGGCGACCTCGCACAGCAGGAAAATCTTGCCGATGCTCGCAGTCGACTGGGCCCGATCGGCATCGACCTCCTCGATCACCCGGCCATCGCGATCGAGGGCGCACACGGACCACATGAGAGGCACGGTCACTCCCCCATTCTCGAGGTGGACCGATGCTAGACCCGGCGGGTCACACGCCCTTGGGCCGCAGATATCTCTGCGCGAGGCCGCCGAAGAAATCGAACAGCAGGGCAATGAGCGCGACGAGAGCGGCGCCGACGAAGATCGCCGTCGGCCGATTGAGCTTCAGTCCCGCGTTGATCGTCTCTCCCAGGCCTCCACCGCCGATGAGGAAGGCGAGGGATGCCATGCCGACGTTGATGACGGCAGCGGTCCGGATCCCCGCGACGATCACGGGCACCGCAAGCGGCAGTTCGGTGCGCGTCAGGCTTTGGAGGCCCGTCATGCCCATGCCCTTGCCCGCTTCGATGACCGACCGGTCCACCCGTTCCAGGCCCACGATGGTGTTGCGCAGCACCGGCAGCAGCGCGAAGGTTGCCAGCGCGATGATGACCGTTGTCGGACCTGAGCCAAGCCAGACGAAGAAGAGCACGATGAGGCCGTACGCCGGGATCGCCTGGCCCAGGCCGAGGATGGACACGAGGCTGTCCTTGATCTTCGGCACCGACTCGCGCGTAACGATGATCCCGATGGGGACAGCCACGAGGATGACGAGCACCGTGGAGAAGAACGCCAGGTAGAGCTGCTGATACGTCTGCCTCAGCAGTTCGCTCGGCTCGAGGATCCTGCTCGTGGTGTCGTCGATATCGGAGTAGATCCACACCGTCGCGAGCAGGATTGCCAGGATCGCCGCGAAGAACGGCGTCACGATGAGGTCAAGCTGGTCTGACGTCCAGGCCGACAGGCTGCGCCTGGGCCTGCGCGACGGCGTGACTGCGATCGATGTCACGCCGAACCATTCCCATTGCCCGTGTGCAGCAGCAGCGAGGCGAGACCCTCGATGGTGCAGCCACCCAGGTAGCGGCCTCGAGCGTCCACGACCACAGCCATTCCGCTGGACGTGGTGAGCATTGCGGAGAGCGCATCCTGGAGCGTGTCCTCGGGCTGCACCTGGACGGTGATGGGTCGCCCGGCGGACTCGATGGCCCCGGCGGAATTCAACGAGCGTTCGTCGATCCAGCGCAGCGGGTGGTCGCCGTCGTCCAGCAAGACTGCGGTCGAGGACCCCGCGTCGGCCATCGCCTGCAATGCCTGGCCCCGGTGGACAGGGCGCCTCAGCGTCACCATGGGGGCGAGTTCGATGTCCCGCACTCTCCGGAGCGTCAGGGTCTTGAGCACGGCACCCGAGCCGAGGAAGTTCTCGACGAAGTCGTCCGCCGGATCGGTGAGGATGACCTCGGGACGATCAATCTGCGCGATCTCCGACCCTTCACGCAAGATGGCGATGCGATCCCCCATCTTGACGGCCTCGTCGATGTCGTGCGTGACGAATACGATGGTCTTGCGAAGTTCGCTCTGCAGACGCAGGAACTCGTTCTGAAGGCGATCGCGGGTAATGGGGTCGATTGCGCCGAAAGGCTCGTCCATGAGCAGTACGTCGGGGTCCGCCCCGAGCGCGCGAGCGACTCCCACACGCTGTGCCTGACCTCCCGATAGCTCAGACGGGTAGCGGTCGCGATAGATGACCGGGTCCATGCCCACGAGTTCAAGGAGCTCGTCGACGCGCTCCCTGATCCGCTTCTTCGGCCAGCGAAGCAGGCGCGGCACGGTGGCGACGTTCTCTGCGATGGTCCGGTGCGGAAAGAGCCCCACCTGCTGGATCACGTAGCCGATACGTCGCCGCAGCGCGTTCGGATCAGCCTTCGTGACGTCCTCGCCCTCGTAGAGGATGGTGCCGGCCGACGGCTCGATCATGCGATTGATCAGGCGCAGGGTCGTGCTCTTGCCGCAGCCGGACGGACCGACGAGCACGAGGATTTCGCCGGGATACACGTCCAGGGTCAGGTCGCGTACAGCCGGTTCCTCCACCCCGCTGTAGCGCTTGGTGACGTGTTCCAAGCGAATCAGCGGTTCGAGCGGCGCGGACGTGGTCTCGTTCATGCTGACTTCCCTCGGATTCCGGCAGGGGTGGTGAACCGCCCGAGCAGGAGCAGGGCGATGTCGATCGCGAGGGCGAGCAGGACGGACAGGATGACACCGGTCCAGATCGCCTCAAGGGAGTTTGGGAGGGGCAGGCGGGCGAGCCCGCTCTTGATGAAGTCGCCGAGCCCGCCACCCGCGACGAGCGTGGCGATCGCGGAGATTCCCACGGTGAGCATGGCGGACACGCGGATGCCCGCAAGCATGATCGGCCAGGCCAGGGGCAATTGCACGTGCCACAGAGTCTGCCGCGGGGTCATCCCCATGCCTCGTGCGGATTCCAGGACGCTGGGATCGACCGAGTCGAGGCCCGAGGTCGTGTTGCGCAGGATCGGCAGGATTGCGTAGAGGAACAGCGCGATGAAGGACGGCACGAATCCGAGCCCCACGAGCGGGATGAAGATCGTGAACAGCGCGAGTGACGGAATCGTGAGGAAGACGGACGCGATCGCCAGCGACAGCTCTTTGCTGAAGGGCCGATGGCGTGTCGACACTCCGACCACGACGGCGAGCAGGCCCGCGGCGATGGTCACAGTGACGACGTAGACCATCGTCTCGCCCAGCGCCGTGAAGACAAGGTCGCTTCTCTCGCTGAGGTACTCGAACCAGCTCCTGAGCCCGTCCATGGTGAGGTGTGCGTCAGACAGCACGGAGGGGCGGCGCGAACATGTGTCGCGCCGCCCCTACCGCACTAGCCGGCGATGATCCCCTGTTCGACCAGGTAGGCCTGCGCCACTGCCGAGGGCTCCTCGCCGTCGGCGGAGACCTGGGCGTTGAGCTGAGCCATCTTCTCGTTGCTCAGCGGGGCGAGAATCGCATCGATGATGCCCTGGAAGGACTCGGGCGCTTCATCGAACTTCTCCTTGCGGAACGTCGCCGACACGTTGTAGACGATGTTGACGCCGGGGTCCTCCACGAGGGCGAGGCCCAGCGCCGGGATGCGGCCGTCGGTCGTGAAGACCTCACCGAAGGTGCAATTGTCGTTCGCTGTCTCGGTGTAGATCACGCCCGTGTCGAGAATCTGGGCCTGTCCGCTCGGTAGTTCGATCCCTGTCGCCTCCTCGGTGAGGATGAGGCCGTCCGGGCGCTCGGGGAACTCCGACTCCATGCACACGACGGCGTCCGGATTGTCGCGGACGTACTCCATCATGGTCTGCAGGGTGAAGGGCCCGCCATTGGCCGCGGTCACCGCGGGGCTGGATGCGAAGCCGTAGGTGTTATTGAACGGCGAGCGCCCAATCCACACGATGTTGTTTTTCTCCAGGTCCAACTCGGCGACACCGTTGGTGAGTTCGACCGAGTCGAAGCTGGGATCCTCCTGGCCGAGGTGCACGGTCCAGCCGGTGCCGTTGTACTCCATGTAGACATCGATATCGCCGGATTCCAGTGCCGACCTGGCCACGCTCGTGCCGCCGAGGTTGACCTTGTCGTCCACGGTCGCGCCTGCCGCCCCGAAGGCCTGAACCATCATCTGGCCCAGGATCAACTGCTCGTCGAAGTCCTTCGACCCCACGGACACGCTGATGCCCTCGAGTCTGAATTGATCGGTGACGGTGCTGCCTCCGGGTGAACTCGAGGCGCTGGAGTCCCCCGAATCGCTCGAACCACCGCAAGCGGCCAGTACAAGTGCAGATGCGCCGGCTACGGCCATCCACGTCCACGTTCTCCTTGCCACAGTGCTCTCCCATTCGCTTAGGTGCTTACTCATCTCTCACGTGCGCTTTCGCCACAACGTCGGA
>JBMTDJ010000073.1:0-10013 GCA_049431945.1 Candidatus Nanopelagicales bacterium
GTGTAGATGATCGAGTTGAGCGTCGAGCTCTGCTGCTCCACGCCGGGGATCGCCAGGCCGACGGCCTCGGCGGTGAGCACCGAGGTGCCCGGGAGTGCGGCGGCGATGGCGGCGAGGTCGGCGCCGGGCTCGGTGATGAGGGCGACGGCGTTGATCGCGGTGGGCTGGCCGCGCAGCTCCGGACGCACGGCGTCGCGCATCGCGCGCCAGTCACCGACGGAGGTCCACACGGTGGGCTGCAACTGGTACGCCGCGTCCGAGACGAAGCCGACGACCTCGACGCCGACGTCGCCGACGGCAACCTGGGATCCGAGGGTCACGCCGACGTCCTGCAGTCGCGTGTCGACCGCGGCGACTCCAGCCTCGCCGGGCTCGGGCATGCGGCCGTCCACGAGCGTGGTGGGCGTACCGGGTCCGCCGACCTCGAGACCGAAGATCGCCAGGTCGATGTCGCCCTCGGGTCCGGTGCCACCGGTGAGCAGCACACCGACCGGGCCCGCAGCCTCGACGCCGGGTGCGCTGGCGAAGGCGGCGACATCAGCCTCGTCCATGCGCGACCGGATGAGCGAGCCCTCAGCCTCGTCGGAGAAGGCGTAGGCGGTGGCGTTGGTCGAGCGAACCGCGCCGGTCGCTCCATAGAACAGGCCGTCGGCCAGTGCGCCGAGGACGAGGACGAGGAAGACGATGAGCGCGAGCGCGCCGACCACCGCGCCGAAGCGGCCCTTGGTCCGGGTGAGCTCGCCGCGTGACAGCAGCGCTGCGGGGCCGCTCATCGCGCACCCACCGCGGTCGCCGGGTCGATGCGCGCGATGCGCCGGATGCTGAGCAGGCCAGCGAGCAGGGAGAAGATGAGCACGCTCACGACGACGCCGATGATGAGGCCCGGCTCGATGTTGACCGGCAGGCCGGTGTTGAGTCCTTGCACGGCGAGCAGGGTGAGGCCGACGGCGATGGCCGAGGCGATGAGGACGACGAGCGTGATCTGGATCGCGACGGTGGCTGCGAGCTTGCCCGTGCTGGTGCCGATCGCGCGCAGGAGCGTGAAGGGCTTGAGCTTTTGCACCGTGAGGATGAGGAAGAAGAATCCGATGACGACGATGCCGATGACGAAGGTCAGGCCGACGAGGATGCCGAAGCTCTGCGAGATCGACTCGATGCCGGGGATGAGCGAGACCGCCTCGGCTCGGGTGTAGCCCGTGACGCCCGGCACGGTCGAGGTGATGTCGCTGGCGACCTGGGCGGGATCCGATCCCTCCGTGACGTCGAAGGCGACAGCGTTGATCGGCACGAAGGGCAGGCCCGGATTGGTGCCCGTGAAGGCGTCCTCGTAGGAATCGAAGCCGACGTACATCGTCGGGATGGCATTGAACTGCGCTCCGCGCAGCAGCCCGACGACGGTGAGCTCAGTGCCCGCGGGATCGAGCGTGATGACATCGCCGATGGCGACGCCGCCACCGTCGACGGCGGCTTCGCCAGGAGCGGCGGGGAGCGCACCGTCGACCAGTCCCGTCGGGGCGCCGGGCGCACCCTGATCGAAGCCGAAGACCTGCACGTCGGCCTGGGCTCCGTCGATGAGTGCCGCGGTGGTGAAGGTGCCGACCGCGCCGTAGGAGCCGACGCCGGGCACGGCCGCAACGGCATCCATGACGTCCGGCGACATGCGGCTCGCGGCGATGTTGTCGCGGGCGAAGTCGGCGTAGACCAGGCCGTCGGCCTTGAGCCCGTCGAGCGCGCCCACCAGCGCGCCGACGAGGGCGGCGGACAGCGTGGAGAGGAGGAGGACCAGGAAGACCAGGAGGGAGACGGCGCCGGTGAGCAGGCCGAATCTCAACTTGGCGCGGCGGATTTCCGCCCCTGCCAGACCCATATGACCTCCCGAGTGTGGCTCTGGTGGGCCCAGCCTCTCGCGCGGGGCTCGTATCCGCATCCCGGGCGTGCGGGAGGCTAGGGGAGTGGACAAGGCCCTCGAAGAGCTCGTGCTCGACCTCGATGTGCCGCTCGGCGGTCACGTACGCACGTGGTGGACCGCTCCTGTGGGTACGGCGCGGGGATGGGCGTGGGTGCAGCACGGATTCGGTCGGCGTGCGTCGGCCCTCGCCGGTTGCGCGCAGTTGCTCGCGAGCGAGGGCATCGCAGTCGTGCGACCGAATATCGCCTGGTGGCGGCCACGTCGGTCGATGCACGATGCGACGTGGCTCACGGCGGCGAGCGTGACGATCGCGCGTGCGGTGGAGGCGGGCATTCCCCAGTCGCGGGGCATCGGTGTTGATGCGCCGTCGATCTGGACGATGGTCGGGCACTCGGCCGGTGGCGCGGTCGTCGGTCACGCGGCGGCGTGCCTCGAGGCGCGAGGGACCCCTCCCGGTGGGCTGTCACGTGTGGCGGGCATGGTGCTGCTCGATCCGGTCGACACGGTCGGCGGACTGCTGGGCTCGGTCCTGCCGACGCTCGAGGCCGGCGAGCGATCCCTTCGCGACCGGTCGACCGTCCACTCCTGCCGGCCGTCGCGCTGCAATCGCCAGGGCGCGACCGTGGCCGAGTTGAACTCTCGCGGCTGGAATGTCGTGGCCCACCCGGGTCTCTCCCATGCCGATCCCGAGCGGATCCCGCCGCGGATCACCGGCCCCGCCCTCGCTCCGGATCTGTGGGCGGCACGCGTCTGCGGCGAACCGGGGAGTGGGGCCGACGTCCTGACCCTGGCCGACGAGGTACGCGCGGAGGTCCACTCGGCGTACCCCTGAACTGGAGGCGGCAGGCATGAGGTTGTGAGCGGTGTGACAGGCGTGGCTCCTTGCTCGACATGAGGCTGAGCCTTAACCTCATCGTCAAGAGGCACCGTACCGAAGATCTCGACCTCAACTTGAGATTGAGATCCGCGCATCCCAGCGCACGGCCCAGGAGGACGCTCGTGGGCCGGACTCGAAGGGACACACCCGTGGCTGCACCCCAGAACTACCTTGCCGTCATCAAGGTCGTCGGCATCGGCGGTGGCGGCGTCAACGCCGTCAACCGCATGATCGATGTCGGCCTCAAGGGCGTCGAGTTCGTCGCCATCAACACCGACGCCCAGGCGCTGCTCATGAGCGATGCCGACGTCAAGCTCGATATCGGTCGCGAGCTCACCCGCGGCCTGGGCGCCGGCGCCGACCCCGAGGTTGGCCGCCAGGCTGCCGAGGATCACGCGCAGGACATCGAGGAGGTGCTCCGCGGCGCGGACATGGTCTTCGTCACCGCGGGCGAGGGCGGTGGCACGGGCACCGGCGGCGCGCCCGTCGTCGCGCGCATTGCCAAGTCACTCGGTGCGCTCACCATCGGTGTCGTGACCCGTCCCTTCGGATTCGAAGGACGCCGCCGCTCGTCGCAGGCCGAGACCGGTGTCGATGCCCTCCGCGCTGAGGTCGACACTCTCATCGTCATCCCCAATGACCGCCTGCTGTCGCTCACCGACCGCAACATCAGCGTCATCGACGCCTTCCGCCAGGCCGATCAT
This sequence comes from Candidatus Nanopelagicales bacterium, assembly GCA_049431945.1. Lineage (GTDB taxonomy): Bacteria > Actinomycetota > Actinomycetes > S36-B12 > S36-B12 > Mxb001. The sequence continues at coordinate 3,491 of JBMTDJ010000073.1, forward strand.
GTGCTCCTGCAGGGTGTCTCGGGCATCACCGACCTCATCACCACGCCGGGCCTGATCAACCTCGACTTCGCCGACGTGAAGTCGGTCATGCAGGGGGCCGGCTCCGCCCTCATGGGCATCGGCTCGGCCCGCGGCGAGGAGCGTGCCGTCGAGGCTGCCACCGCCGCCATCTCCAGCCCGCTGCTCGAGGCGAGTATCGAGGGCGCCCACGGCGTGCTCCTGTCGGTCTCCGGCGGCTCCGACCTCGGCCTGTTCGAAATCAACGAGGCTGCGCGCATGGTGTCGGACGCGGCACATCCTGACGCCAACATCATCTTCGGCGCCGTCATCGACGACACCCTTGGCGACGAGGTGCGCGTGACCGTCATCGCGGCGGGCTTCGACGGAGGTAGCCCGCCCGCGCGTCGCGCTCAGCCGGTCACCAAGAAGATCGCCGACGAGACGCCGCTCGCTGCCGCCGTCGCCGCCAAGCAGGGCAAGGGCGACAGCGCCGAGATTCCGGTGACTCCGCCCGAGCCGCCGAAGCGTCCGGTCGAGCCGCCGCGCACGATCGTCTTCGACGACACCGGTGACGATCTCGACGTTCCCGACTTCCTCAAGTAGTCCGTGGGAGTCATCGCCCGCGGCATCGTCGAGGGTGATGCCGCCTACGCGGCCGAGTGGCTCTTCACCGATCGTTGCGACGGTGTGAGCGCGGGCGACTACTCCTCGCTGAACGTCGGTGCGGCCGTGGGTGACGACCCCGACGCCGTGGCGGCCAATCGCGCGATCATCGCGGGATATCTCGGCGCGGACGCACTCGCGCTCGTGCGCCAGGTGCACGGCCGCGATGTGGCACGCCTAGCGGAGCCCGCCGCCGTGCCCCCGGACGCCGACGCTGTCATCACCGACGTGCCAGGCCTGCCGATCGCCGTCCAGACCGCCGACTGCGTGCCCATCCTGCTCGCCGATCTCCTGGACGGTCAGGTGTCGGCCGTGCACGCAGGCTGGCGCGGAGTCGTCGCCGACGTCGTCGGTGCGGCGCTGGATGAGCTCGCGCCCCGTGGGCCCGTGCATGCCTGGATCGGTCCGGCCATCTGCCCGGCGTGCTACGAGGTGAGCGAAGAGGTGCGCGCGGAGGTCTGCGCGGTCGCACCCGCGGCCTTCGCCCGCACGCGCACCGGGACTCCCGCCGTCGACGTCCGCGCTGGCGTCGCCCAGCAACTGCGCGAGCGCGGGATCGACGCCCAGCTCGTCGGCGGATGCACCTTCGAGGAACCGGGCCTGTACTCCTTCCGCCGTGATGCCGTCACGGGCCGACAGGCGGGCGTGATCGTGCTCCGGGAACGGCCATGAGCGATGCGCGCAGCATCGAGCTCGCGGACAACCTCCGCGAGGTCCGTGCACGCATCGACGGCGCCTGCATCGACGCCGGCCGCAACCCGGGCGACGTCACCTTGATCGTCGTCACCAAGACCTGGCCGAGCGATGACGTGCGCCGTCTTGCTGAGCTCGGTGTTCGCGATGTCGGCGAGAACCGTGATCAGGAGGCCGCGCCCAAGGCGCAGGCCACGGCGGACTGCGATCTGCACTGGCACTTCGTGGGGCAGTTGCAGACCAACAAGGCTGCGTCGGTGGCGCGCTATGCCGACGTCGTTCACTCGGTTGATCGCGTCCCGCTCGTCACGGCTCTCGAGAAAGGCGCGTCGAAGGCGGGTCGGCGTATCGGCTGTCTCATCGAGGTGGATCTCGACGAGGCAGCGACCGGGCGAGGGGGAGTCGCGCCCCAGGGTGTCCCGGCGCTCGCGGACGCGATCGTGGCGGCCGATCACCTCGATCTCCTCGGCGTCATGGGAGTCGCTCCGCTGGCGCCGGAAGGCCAGAAGGAGGCGTCGGCAGCAGCTTTTGCGCGATTGGGCGCGATCTCGGCCTCCTTGAGGGCAGATCACCCCGGGGCGACGGTCATGTCCGCGGGCATGTCCGAGGACCTCGAGGAGGCGATCGCCGCCGGCGCGACACACCTGCGCGTGGGGAGCGCGGTCCTCGGGACAAGGCCTCCACTCGGCTAACTTAGGAGGACGCCACCGCGAACACGGAGGCGAGAAGGGGTGTGCCATGGCGGGCGCGATGCGCAAGATGGCGGTCTACCTCGGCCTCGTGGAGGACGATCCGGACCGTCACGAGTCGTACTTCGAAGAGGACGAGTGGGAGTACGACGACGAGCCGGCTCCGACTCGTCGTTCGCGGTCCACGGAGCGTGAGCGCGCGGCGCGTCAGCCCGACCGGCCCGAGCCGCGCACTGTCACCGTCGTCGACCCACGCGAGCCACGCCGGCTCTACCGTGATGAGCCGAGCAACGTCGCGGCGATGCCCACACCCGGCACGCGGCCGGCCCCCACACCCGTGGCCGATCTCAACCGGATCACCACCATTCACCCCCACACCTACAACGACGCTCGCCGCATCGGCGAGGAGTACCGCGAGGGCGTGCCGGTGATCATGAACCTCACCGAGATGGACGACACCGACGCCAAGCGCATCGTCGACTTCGCGGCCGGCCTCGTCTTCGGCCTGCACGGCACCATTGAGCGCGTCACCAACAAAGTCTTCCTGCTCTCCCCGGCCAATGTTGAGGTCGGCGCCGAGGCCCGGGCCCAACTCGCGCAGACCGGCTTCTTCAACCAGAGTTGATGCGCGCGTGCGCGTCGTTCGAGAGGGGATAGGTCAGTGGCGTTGGTCGGGCAGGTGCTCGCCACTTTCCTCTGGCTCTATTGGCTGGTCCTCATCGGGCGACTCATCCTGGATTTCGTCCAGATCTTCGCGCGCTCCTGGCAGCCACGGGGCCCGCTACTCATCATCGCCGAGGCGATCTACACCGTCACCGACCCGCCGTTGCGCCTGCTCCGCCGGATCATCCCGCCGCTGCGGCTTGGGGGCGTGCAGTTCGACCTGGCCTTCCTCATCCTCATCATCGCTGTACAGATCCTCATCAACGTCGCACTCGCCCTGTAGTCCGCGCATCTCACTGGAGGCACCGTGACCCTCACGCCACAGCAGGTCCACGAAAAGCAGTTCAACACCGTGAAGATGCGGACCGGCTACGACATGGACGAGGTCGACTCGTTCCTTGACGAGATCGAGGCGGCTCTCGGGGCCCTCATCGTCGACAACGATGATCTGCGGGCGCAGTTGGCGCAGAAGCCGGCGGCCCCGGTCACTCCGGCCGAGGCGGACAAGAAGCTTGCCGAAGCGCAGAAGCAGATCGCCGAGGCGGACAAGAAGGCTGCCGATGCGCAGGCCAAGTTGACTGACGCCCAGGCCAAGCTGGCTGAAGCGGACAAGAAGATCGCCGAGGCCGACAAGAAGCTCGCCGAAGCGGCCGAGCGCGAGAAGGCGGCGGAGACCAAGCTCACCGAGGCGCGGCGCATGGCGACGGCCAACACGGTCGCACCAGCAGCGGGCCCCGCTGCCGCGGCGGCGGCGATGGCGGCGCCCGCACCGACACCTGCACCCGCACCGACACCTGCACCGACCCCCGCTCCGGCTCCGGCCTCAAGCGATGCCCCCGCGCGGGCACTGGCGATGCTCGAGGCGGCGCAGCGCACGGCCGACGAGACGGTGGCCGCCGCGCAGGCCGAGGCCGACACGATGCTCACCAAGGCGCGCGAGGAAGCCAGCAAGGTGACCGGCAAGCTCGATGAGCAGCGGGCTGCGCTGGAGACCAAGGTCAATGACCTGCGCACGTTCGAGCGCAACTACCGCTCCAAGCTGCGCGACACGATCTCCGGGCAGCTGGCCGAACTCGACAAGGTCGGGTCAGTCGAGCCGAAGCAGGGCGTCTAGGGCTCCTCGGCTGCCTCTGGCTGCCGGTGACCGGGGAGCGGACGCACACCGTGCGTGCGCACATTCCACTTGAGCGTGATGAAGCGCAGCGAGATGACGCCGACCAGGCAGGCGAGCGCCGCGAGGCCTCCGCTGAACTGGTCGAGGAGGACATAGATCGTCGCGCCGATGACGGCGAGCAGCGCGTACGGCTGGCTGGGCAGCAGGATCTGGGGAGTCTCGCCGCGGAGCAGCGAGACGAGCACGCCACCGGTCACGGCCGCGAGGAAGCCAACCGTGATGGCCCCGATGTCCGGCAAGCCGAACTCGATGGCCAGTTGGGCAGCGATGACGGCGTAGAGGCCGAGTGCGAGGGCGTCGAGGAGGATGAAGGTCCAACTTCCCACGGATATCCATCGGCCGATGAGAAGCACGGTGAAGACGGCACCGATCACGGTGACGACATACCACGGCGAACGCAGCGCGAGCGGCGGCAGATTGCCAAGGAAGATGTCGCGCGTCAACCCACCGCCCAGGCCCATGACGAAGGCGAAGACGGTGACACCGACGATGTCGTAGTGCACCCTGCTGGGCTGGCGACCCAGGATGGCTCCGGAGACGGCGGCGACGAACGTCGTCACCAGCGCCAGCCACAGAGGAGTGTTGGCGGCGATGTTGGGGACGTCGATCGTAGGCATCGCGCGCAAGGGTAGTGGTCCGGCTGAGGGCCGGGTGACCCCCGGAGGCCGGGGCCGGACGCGGGTGAGCCAGGCAGCTCAGGCCCGATGCAGGCCGAAGGTCAGGCCCAGCTCGTCATCGGCTCCCGTGAAGTCGCCGGCATCGGGCGCGCCCTCGTCGTACGACGTGGCAAGCACCTCCGCGGCGATGAGTTCGCCGTGCTCACGCAACGCCTCGGCGACCATCGCCTCGCTCGCCTCCCAGCGCAGGGCGATGCGGTCGGAGATGTCCAGGCCTGCGGACTTGCGACCCTCTTGGATCAGGCGCACGGCCTCGCGCGCGATGCCGAGGCGTCGAAGCTCGTCGGTGAGTTCGAGGTCAAGCGCGACCGTCTCGCCCTCGCCGCTCGCGACCGACCAGCCCTCGCGGGGAGTCTCGGTGACCACGACGTCGTCCTCGGTCAGGTCGACCGGGCCGACACCCGGCACGTCGATGTGCGCGCTGCCGGCACGCAGTCCCGCGGCCAGGGCGGCTGCGTCCGCGGCGGCAATGGCAGCAGCGATCTCCTGCACCTGCTTGCCGTAGCGCTTGCCGAGGGAGCGGAAGTTGGCTTTGGCGGTGACGTCGACGAGGTCGCCCTCCGTGGCTGACAGGCTTGCCATATCGAGGACGTTGAGTTCGCTGGCGACCTCGGCGACGAGGTCAGGCGGTAGCGACGACCAGCCGGGCGCCGAGACCAGGGCTCGGGCGAGCGGCTGGCGCGTACGCACGCTCGACGCGGCGCGCGCGGCGCGGCCGAGTTCGACGACCCGGCGGACGAGCGCGACCTGCGCTGCGAGGTTGTCGTCGATGACGGAATCGTCGCTCGCGGGCCACGGGGCCATGTGCACGCTGGGCCGGGCGTCGGGGTCGACGGGGCGCACCATGTCCTGCCACACACGCTCGGTGACGAAGGGCGTGAAGGGCGCCATGACGAGGGTGACGATGCGCAGGGCCTCGTCGAGCGTGGCGAGGGCGGCAGGATCGCCGTCCCAGAAGCGTCGGCGCGTGCGACGCACATACCAGTTGGACAGGTCATCGACGAAGGCCTGGATGAGGCGACCCGCGCGCTGGGTGTCGAAGTGCTCCAGTGCGGTGTCGACCTCTCGCGCGAGGCGGTGAGCCTCGCTGAGGACCCAACGGTCGAGGGCGGGGCGATCGGCGACCGACGGCGCACCGGATGCGGGCGTCCAGTCGGCGGCGCGGGCGTAGAGGGAGAGGAAGGCCGCGGTATTCCAGTAGGTGAGGAGCACCTTGCGCACGACCTCGCCGATGGCGGCATGGCCGACGCGGCGAGCCTGCCACGGTGAGCCGGAGGCGAGCATGAACCAGCGGACAGCGTCTGCCCCGTGCTCGTCCATGAGCGGGATGGGCTCAAGCACGTTGCCCAGATGCTTGCTCATCTTGCGGCCGTCCTCGTCGAGGATGTGGCCCAGGCAGACGACATTCTTGTACGACGACTGATCGAAGACGAGCGTGCCGACCGCCATGAGGGTGTAGAACCACCCGCGCGTCTGGTCGATCGCCTCGCAGATGTAGTCGGCCGGGTAGCGCTCGGCGAAGAGGTCCGCGCCCATATGGGGATAGCCGAACTGCGCGAAGGACATCGCTCCGGAGTCGTACCAGCAGTCGATGACCTCCGGCACTCGCGTGGCGGGATCGCCGCATTCGGGGCACGGGAAGGTGACCTCATCGACGAAGGGTCGGTGCGGATCGAGATCGGCGAGGTCGATGCCGCTGAGCTCACTCAGCTCGGCGCGTGACGAGACGGCAGTGAGGTGGTCGTTGTCGCAGCGCCAGATCGGCAGCGGGGTGCCCCAGTAGCGGTTGCGCGAGAGCGCCCAGTCGACGTTGTTGTTGAGCCAGTCGCCGTAGCGACCCCACTTGATCGTCTCGGGAAACCAATTGGTTCCTTCGTTTTCCCGCAGCAGGGCGTCCTTGATCTGGGTCGTCTTGATGTACCAGGAGGGCTGGGCGTAGTAGATGAGCGGCGTGTGGCAGCGCC
>JBMTDJ010000074.1:0-9845 GCA_049431945.1 Candidatus Nanopelagicales bacterium
CCGCAAGGCGCCCGTAGCTCAACGGATAGAGCATTTGACTACGGATCAAAAGGTTAGGGGTTCGAATCCCTTCGGGCGCGCCCCTTCATCCGCCGTGCTGCTGGCCCAGACGCACATGGGTCACCAGGAGTTGTGGCACTCCTCCTTCGAGACGGCCCGAGTGATGCGCCGGGAGGCCTCTCAGCGGGTGAAGGAGGACATGTACTCGCTGTAGCGAACCTGTCCATTGTCGGAGTTCTCAATGGCCTTAACGACGCGCTCGGGGATCGCCGTCCACGTGCTCGGGTAGAAGCGCGCCGTCTCAGGCTCCAGAATGTAGTTCAAGATGTAGTTGAGGATCCACATAGCGGGCGCCACAGGCACACCTACGGCGAATGGGGTGCCGTCACTTCGTGTGCCGTAGATCAGTTGACTGTTGCCGCCTTCCTTCTGCGACTTGTCGGCGAAGCGTGCTTCGCCAAGCCACGCCGACGAGTAGAGCATCTTCAACGTGTCCTTGGCGCCATTCGCGCGCATCCAGGCGTTCATGTAGCCGCAGGGGATCCCCGGGGGAGGTGTGTTGTCGGGGTTGTCGCAGAGACCCTCAGGCGTGAGAACCCAGTTGATGAGCCGGACCGGCGAGCAGAGGGCGAAATCCGAGGAATTCGGATCGGGGCAGTTGGCGGGAACTCTCAGCATGCCGTCCTTATCCACGATCAACCCGTAACCCCCGAGCTTCACCTTGACGCGGTCACCGTTGATGACGCGGGTGTAGGTATTTCCCGTGGTGTTCGTGAGGTACGTCGTGGCAAGACGAGTGAGTTCGGCCGCCTTGCGCGCCTCAGCCTCGGTGTAGCCCTCGGGAATCGTCCCCCTCCCGGCCAGGAAGTCCTTGCGCTGCTTCTTGGTGAAGGTCTTGTCCTTGCTGATGCCGAAAATCTTGGCCAAGCGGTCGGCCTTCTTCTGAGTGGGCAGCGGTGCATTGACCTGTGCTGGCGACGTGGCCTCGCGCGGGGCGTACCGGATGAACCTCTTGACACCGGCATTCGTCTCGCTGAAGCCGCTGTCGAAGGGAGCGGGGGCCGCCGTAGCGGTCGGGGCCATGGCGATCGGGGCGAGAAGCAACGTCGCGGCCACTGTCCCCGCGACAAGTGACGAGACGCGGCGTGCGGAATAGCCACGCAGGAAGGGCACAGTGGGAGTAGTCATTGCGGAAGGCCTCCTGATGCACGTGGCTCGTGCGTTGGCCTCGGGAGGCAATGCATTCCGCCGACTCTTAGCCCACTCGGTAGTCGGCCGCATTCATCCAACCACGAATCCCGCCAGAGAACAAGCGTTTACCTAACCACGAACCCCGCCGGAGAACGAAATGAGGGTGCTACCCCTCAAACGGCGCAGGCCATATCCGTGCCGCAGCACATCGGTGACTTGATCTTGCCGTGGCCATTGGGGCACTGGGAGATGCCAACCTCGGCACCGCTGTCCACGACGAGCACATCGTTGACGAGATCGGCGCCGCAGTGGCCGCACGTGGTGTTGACGGACATGTCGCAGCTGGGGCAGGTGTAGGTAGCCATGGGCTGAGGGTAGCGGCAGATCGGGCGAGCGCTACTTGGACGCGTTGAGCAGCGAGTGCCGCCGGGAGTAGGCGAAGTAGATCGCGAAGCCCACAGCCATCCAGAGCGCGAAGACGAGCCAGGTCACGGGATCCAGGCCGGCCACGATCACCGCGATGAGGATGAGGCCGAGGATGGGGAAGAGCGGGAAGAGCGGGGTCGTGAAGCCACGGGGCAGATCCGGGTACTTCCTCCGCAGGACGATGACGCCGATGTTGACGACGGCGAAGGCGCCCAGGGTGCCAATGCTCGTGGCCTCGGCGAGTTGACCCAGCGACACGAAGGCGGCGGGGATGGAGATGATGCAGCAGACGATGATCGTGTTGTTCACCGGAGTCTGGGAGCGCGGGCTCACGCGGGTGAAGACCTTGGGCAGGAGTCCGTCGCGACCCATGGCGAAGAGGATGCGGGTCTGCCCGTAGAGCGTGACGAGAACGACGCTGAAGATGGAGATGATCGCCCCGACCGCGATGAGATTGCCCGCCCACGTACCCCCGACTGCCGCATTGGCGACGGAGGCCAGCACGGCCTCGGAACCCTGGCCCTCGAAGGACTGCCACGGCTGGGCGCCGAGGGCCGCGAGGGTGACCGCCAGATAGAGGATCGTCACGACAACGAGGCTGCCGATGATCGCGAAGGGCAGATCGCGGCGGGGGTTCTTGGCCTCCTCTCCCGCGGTCGATGCGGCATCGAAGCCGATGTAGGAGAAGAACACCTGCCCTGCCGCCGCGGTGACACCGAGCAGCCCTAGCGGCAGGAACGGCTCGAGGTTGTTGCCGTCGAAGGCGGTGAAGGCAACGATGCAGAAGAAGACGAGGATGCCAATTTTGAGCAGCACCATGATCGTGTTGACGCGCGCGGACTCGGATGCCCCACGGATGAGCAGGAACATGCAGGCGAAGATCACGATCAGGGCTGGGACGTTGAAGACGCCGCCCTCGCCGGGAGGACTGGAAAACTCGGCAGGAATCGTCACGCCGAAGGAGCCGAGGAACGAGTTGAGGTACTCACCCCAGCCCACTGCGACCGCAGCGACGGAGACGCCGTATTCGAGCATGAGCATCCAGCCGACCGCCCACGCGACGATCTCGCCGAGGGTGACATAGGCATAGGAGTAGGACGATCCGCTCGCCGGGATGGCGCTGGCGAGCTCGGCATACGCAAGGGCAGAGAAGAGCGCGGCCACCGCGGCCAGGAGGAACGAGACCAGGACTGCCGGTCCGGCCTTGGGGATCGCAACCCCGAGGATGACGAAGATACCGCTGCCGATGATCGAGCCGACACTGAAGAAGAGCAGGGCCGATCGACCCATGGAGCGCTTCAGGTCATGATGACCGGCGACGTCGGCGACCGGCTTGAGCCGGAATAGGCCCTGCGACATGGCCCCTCCCCTCGTTTGGCACCCGCGCCTCCCGCGCTCTGGGTACGTTAGCCATCGCCGGCGCGTGCCAGCGGGTAAATGCGGCAGACCTTCGGAGGAGTCCATGCGCATCGTGGTGGGTGTGGCTCCGGATGAATCCGGCGAGGACGGTCTCGCGCTGAGCGCCGTGCTGGCTCGCCTGCTCGATGCCCGGATCACCCTCGCCTACATCCATCCTCCGACGATCGACTACCCCAGCCGGGGTCATGTCGACGCGGAGTGGTCCGCCTTCCTCGCGGAGCGGGCCGAGATGACGCTGGCCCGCGCCCGAGAGGTTCTCGCACGGGACTGGTCGATCATGGAGGTCGAGTCCGTCTCGATACCTCGGTCGTCCGTCGGCCACGGGCTCAGGGACGTCGCTGACGACGTGGGCGCAGTCATGGTCGTGATTGGCCCGGGTTCCGAAGGTGCCGATGGCCGTCTATCACTCGGCACCGTGGCCCACACGCTGCTGCACGGGGGTGGCGCGGCGGTCGCTTTGGCGCCCGAGGGTTACCGCGAGATCGCGCCCGAGACTGTCCAACGGCTGGTCGTCGGCTTCCAGGACACACCCGAGGCGGAGTACGCCGTACGCATCGCGGCTGATGTCGCGGGTCCCGCAGGTATCCCCGTCGAACTCCTCACTGTCGTCATCCGGATGACGCGTATCCTCGGGGCGCGTATCGGTAGGGATCCCGAGCGGGCCGTGATGCAGGCTCTCGCCGAGCACGAGAGCCGGGCCCAGCAGCGCTTCATCGAAGCCGCGGATCTGCCGATCTCGGGGGAGGTCGTCCAGGGAGACACCGCCGGCCGCGCCATGGCGAGATTCGACTGGCAGGACTCCGATGTCTTCGTTGCCGCGTCGAGCAGCCTCGGCCTCATCAGCAAGGTCTTCCTCGGGGATCTCACGCACAAGTTGCTGCGTGCATGCACCGTGCCTGCTGTCGTTCTACCACGCGGATTCGACGCGGATGCGAGGATCGGTGCATGATCGATGCCACGGCGGACGACGCCCTCGGGGCCGACGATGTCATGGAGTTGCTCCACCGTCAGCGTCGGCGCGAGGTGTCGGCTGGTGAACTCGCCCAGGCCGCCCTCTCCCGCATTGAGCGAGTCAATCCACGTCTGAATGCCGTCGTCACGGGCGTGAGCATTCCTGTCTCCGATGGACCGTTCTCGGGCATTCCCACCGCGGTCAAGGACAATCAGGACCTCGGTGGCTACCCCACTCGGCACGGCTCCGCGGCCACCGCCGATGTTCCTGCGTCTGAGGACATGCCCTTCGTGGCGCATTTCCGAGCACTGGGTTTCGCTCCGCTGGTCAAGACGACGCTGCCGGAATTCGGGCTGACCCCATCGACGGAGTCCACGACGTACGGCGCGACACGCAATCCGTGGAATCCGGGCCACTCCGCGGGTGGATCCAGCGGTGGGAGTGCTGCTCTCGTCGCGTCGGGAGCGCTCCCGATCGCGCACGCCAATGACGGCGGCGGCTCCATCCGCATCCCGGCCGCGGTCTGTGGGCTCGTCGGGCTCAAACCGACCCGCGGGCGCTTCCCTGATCGCCTCGATCTGGAGAAACTGCCCATCCACATCGTCAACCAGGGCGTACTCACGCGCACCGTGCGCGACACGGCGTACTTCTTCGCCGAGTCGGAGCGTCGCTACCCCGCACCTGGCATGGAACCCGTCGGCATGGTGGTGCGCCCCGAGCAGCAGCGCCTTCGCATTGGCATCCTCACGAGTGGCCTCACGGAGATCCCGGTGGATCCTGAAACCACCGACGCCGTGCGACGCACAGGTGAGGTGCTCGCGGGCCTCGGGCACACCGTGACGGCGGTCGCATCTCCGGTGGACGAGCAGTTCGGGCGCGACTTCCTGCGTTACTGGGCGATGCTGTCCTTTCTCATGCAGCGTGCGGGTGGTCGTGTCTTCGGTCCGGGGTTTCAGGCGGATCGCACAGAAGCCCTGACCAAGGGACTTGCCGCAATGTTCATCGAGCAGGCCGAGCGTGTGCCGGCGTCACTACGCCGGCTGCGGCGGGCGGCGCAGGGGCCGGAATCGACCTACGAGTCAGTCGACGTCGTGATCTCGCCGGTGGTCGGGCATCCCGCCCCGCCGATCGGCTACCTCGGGCCCGATGTGCCTGTGCGCGAGCAGCTCGTGCGCATCCTGCGCTTCGCGTCCTTCACCGCACTTCAGAACATCACCGGAGCGCCCGCGATCTCGCTGCCATTGGCGCGATCCTCAGCGGGACTGCCCATCGGCGTGCAGGTCGCGGCTCCGCGCGGGGCCGAGCGCAGGCTCCTGTCGGTTGCCCTGGAACTCGAAACGGCGATGCCGTGGCCGCTGACCCCGAGGTCGAGCGGCCACGGCATCGCGATGGATCCGTGATCGGTAGCGCCTAGCGCAGTGCGCAGGCCTGATCGATGATCGACTGCGGCGCACCGTCAGCGTTGCCACCGCAGAGCGCGTCGAGCTGCTTCTGGGCCCAGACGGGGCCTTCGGCCTGGTAGACGAACGCTGTCGTCTGCTCGATGTCGCCGGACTTGGTGATCGCGAAGACAATCGCCCAGCCGTCCGCGCACTCGTAGCTCTTGGTGTCGATCAGCTCGACACCGGCAGCCTTGGCGGACTCCTCAGCATTGGTCTCCATCACCTGCTCGGTGCACTCAGCCGAACCGCCACCGATGGGTGACTCGCTCGAGCCGCCAGAGTCAGAGGAGCCACCGCACGCAGCGAGGACAAGGGCACCCGCGGCGACAGCGGCCGCGGCAGAAAAACGCATGGTCTTGGTCATGGCGAAATGCTAGGCAGAGTCGTGTCGTTGATTCATCTCGCCACGCCCGTCAGGTGAGTGACGAATGGGCCACAAAATCGCCCATCGGGGTCCATTTGGGCACGAAAGTGAAGGAAATCCGTCAGTTTCGGGAACGCCGACTGCAGCTGCTCGGGGGTCGCGGTGCTGACCTTCCCCCAGTGCGGTCTGGCGCCGAGGGGAAGCACGATCTCCTCGATCTCTGGGAGGACGTCGTAGATGCGATCGTCTCGGTGCCAGGTGAAGTGGATGCCCACGGTATCCGCGCCGTAGGCAGGGCTCAGCCACAGGTCGTCGCTGCACATAGTGCGGATCTCAGTGACGTGGAGGAGCGGAGTGATGCGTGCGTGCAGCGCGCGCAAGGCTCGGATCGCTTCGACGGCGTGCGTGCGCGGGAGGAGGTACTCGGCCTGGATCTCGTCGCCAGCGCTTGGCGTGAATGCAGCGCGGAAGTGTGGAAGTCGCTCGTGCCAGGGACCCGGTTGTCCGAGTTGGGGATTGCAGTGCACCGGATCGAGCTGCTCCAGCGGGTGGAGTGGGGAATCGCTGGGCGAGACGCCGAAGGCCGGACCGCCGGGCCAAGGGCCCTCCCGATCGATTCGTCGCTTGAGCCACAGTTGTGCGTCAGGCTCGGGTCGCCATCGAGTGAAGACGCTCACGGATGTCGCGGATGAGAAGACATCGTCGAAGTGCGACTCCACGATGTCGAGGTCGAGTCCGGCAAAGACCGTCTGTGCGACGTCGTAGGTGGGCTCGGTCTCCAACTCGACTCGGGTGACGATGCCGAGGGCGCCGAGACCGACGACCCAGCCGGGAAAGTCCGCATCGACCCCGCGCCGAACCCAGCGAAGTTCACCGTCTCCCGTGATGATCTCGATGCCCGTGACGGCACTGGACAACGTGCCGATCGCATCCCCCGAGCCGTGAGTGCCCGTGGCGATGGCTCCGCCGACGGTGATGTGCGGGAGGGATGCCATGGCCGCGAGCGCGCGGCCCTGAGCGTGGAGCGTCGCCCCGAGCGCCGCGTAGGTCGTGCCCGCCGACACGGTGGCGGTCGAGCCGGCGACGCGGATATCCGGAGGAAGGCCGGTGGTGTCGATATGCAGGCCGCTCGTCACGGCCACAGGGCTGAAGGAGTGGGCGCTCCCGAGGGCAAGGACGTGGGGCTCGGCCCGAACGAGCGACTGGACCTCTGCCACCGAGGCTGGCCGGGCGACGCGGCCACGGAGGTCCACCGTCTCCGACCAGTTGCGCAGCATCAGCCGACGGTAGCGAGATCGTGTGCGCCCGCGATGGAGACGGGAAGATATCCGGCGTGGGGGCAGGATATAGGGGGATTCTCCTGAATACGATAGCCTTGTTCGACTGTTCTTCCATTTGTCTCCAGGAGTTGCCATGCGTCCCCTCGCGCGCGTCCTCATCGACGAGAGTCATCGGCAGGCCTGGACCACCCGCCCGGACCTCGCAGCTCGCATGAGCCCGGCGAATCCCGCGGATGCGTCATACGCCGAGGCCTCCGGCGAACTGGCTAGGGCCGGCTTCGCCGTCGATGTCCAGGCTCATGGACCGATCGACGCGCTCGCGCTGCGCGACGTCGACGTGCTGGTGCTGCCCCATTGCTCGAACGACGAGTGGGAGGCAACAACCGGCGAGGGGTCACCGATCTACGCGAACGACGAGATCGCGGCCATCGAGGAATTCGTGCGCCGTGGAGGCGGCCTCGTAATACTCGCAGAGACCGAGCAGGCGAAATACGGCAACAACCTGGCGGCCATCGCGAGTGAGTTCGGGATCGACATCGTCAACTGCACGGTGCAGGATTCGATTCATCGTTTTAACGACGTATCCACCTGGGTCATGCTGGAGCCGTCTGATGACCGGGGAGCCGATGTCTTCGCCGGCGTATCGGCGGCATGCGCCTATCGCAGCGGAGTGCTCGCGGTTCCGGAGGACGCCTATGTCTTCGCGCGAACCTCCGATCGCGCGATGCCGCCGGCCGCGCCCGTCATTGCAGGTGTCGACGCGTCGCTTGGGCGAGTGCTGGTGGTTGCTGACTCCGACTTCGCAGGCGACGATTCGATCGACGACCTCGATCACCGTCGACTGTGGCGTCAGCTCGTCACATGGGTGGCAGCTCGCCGCTCGGGGGCCCGGGACGAGCACGCAGGCAGCGCCCTTGTCGAGCACCCGGCCTGGGCCGACCTGGTGAGCGCTGTCGAGGCGCTGCGCCTGCAGCAGGATGCCGATGGTTCGGTGTCCGGTGACGCGGGCATTGCGACAGAGTGCATCGACCGGATTGTTCTCGACCTCGAGCAACTCGCTCCGCTCGTACCCCACCAGTCCGCGTACACGCAAGCGTGCATCGCGGACTTCCGTCGGTGGAAGCAGTCGGGATTGGGAGTGCCGGACTTCCTGGACTCGCTGCAGCTATTCCATCCCGATGCTCATCGGCGTGATGAGGTGGAGCACCTCGTCGTGTTCCCGATGTATACGCAGAATGGCAATCCCCATCGCAACGTTGAGGCGGTCATCGTCCGCACGGTGTGGCCCGACTGGATCGCCGAACTCGAAGCCACCGCCTACGACAACGCAGCATTCGTGCCCATCGAGTTCGTCGCATTCACGTCTGGCTACGACACCCATTCCGCGGTGCTCTTCCCAGAGACGGTGGCAGCTCGGGAAGTGGTGAAATTCACCTGGGGAGGCATTTTCTGCGACCGTGAAGCTGCTCGGTTCCGTCACGTCTCGTTGGCTGCCGCCGAGCGCCTGCAGCTCGCTCTACCCCCTGAGGCCGAGCTGCTGCTCGCGGATCAGCGGCTCGCGCAAGAAACTTTCGTTCTGTGGGATCTCGTCCACGACCGCACGCATAGTCATGGTGACCTTCCCTTCGATCCCTTCATGATCAAGCAGCGCATGCCTTACTGGATGTACGGCCTCGAGGAACTCCGGTGCGATCTCGCCACATTCCGGGAGACGAAGGAACTCCAGGACCGGGGTGTCGTCCTCGCGCCATACGTCCGGATCGCGATCCTCTTCGATCGCCTCTTCAGGTTCCCCACCACGGGTGAACGCGTCCGCAACTACGATGGGCTCGCTGGACAGATCATCTTCTCCTGGCTGCATAAGGCCGGTGTTGTGCGCTGGACCGACAACACGTTGATCATCGACTGGATGCGTGTGCAGGAGAGCATGGATGGCCTCTGCGACGAGGTCGAGAGGCTCTACCGGGAGGGCATCGACCGTTCACGCCTCGGCCACTGGCTTGCGGCCTACGAGTTCGTCAGTTCTCTCGTGCCACCGCACCCTCAGTCGACATGGGTCCAAGGCGCCAAGGCTCTGCCGACGGAGCCTCGAGATGCCGTCGACGCCGTGCTGCCTGACGAGTTTCCTCTCAATGTCTTCTACGAGTCGCTGCGGAAGTCGCTGGCACCCGCCATCGACTCGGCCAAGGGCATCACGGGGCTTGCCGCATGAGCCGGCCGGTTGCGATTGTGCTCGGCGCGGGGATGGCGGGCCGCGTCGTCGCTCGCGCGCTCGGGGCGGATCACCACGTCGTTGTTGTGGACCGCGACGCGGACCTGGCGCGTCAGGCCGCCGATCCCGTGGCGGGGGAGGCAGCCGTCGTCGATCTCCTCGACGTCGGCGACGTCGAGCGATTCCGCGAGGACGTCCTCGCCCGTCTTGGTCGCATCGATGCGGTCGTTCACCTGGTCGGTGGATGGCGGGGGTCCACGTCGGTTGATCAGGGAGCGCTGGATGCC
Source organism: Candidatus Nanopelagicales bacterium (assembly GCA_049431945.1). Taxonomy (GTDB): domain Bacteria; phylum Actinomycetota; class Actinomycetes; order S36-B12; family S36-B12; genus Mxb001. The sequence continues at coordinate 9,574 of JBMTDJ010000074.1, forward strand.
TGGGACGCGATTGCTCCCGGTGTCTTCGGCACGGTTCGGACTACCACGGTGGTCTTCCGCGAGGCCCTCGTGTCTTCAGGTGGCTGCTATGTCATCGTGTCGAGCACGGCCGCTGCCAAGCCCACTGCGGGCAATGTCGCCTACGCCACGGCCAAGGCAGCGGCGGAAACCTGGATCGGTGGACTGGCCCATTCCTTCAAGGACACAGGGGCGCGGGCTGTCATCGTCGCCGTCAAGGCGCTTGTTGACGGGTCCATGCGTGAGGCGCAGCC
>JBMTDJ010000075.1:0-9600 GCA_049431945.1 Candidatus Nanopelagicales bacterium
CCGGCGCCCCGGCCTCGGCGAGTCACTGGAGGCCGCGAGCCTGGCCATTCCCTTCCGGCTCAAGGTTGCCGTCGTGTGGGCTGTGATCTTCGGGTTGCTTGCCTTCGCCTTCTTCCGCAGTGGCTTCGATATCGCGTGGATGGTCGATAAGGCGCCCGCCATCGTCAAGGGTGTCTGGGTCACGATTCTTTTCTCCGTGATCGCCATCACCGCGGCAACAATCCTGGCGATGCTCGGCGCCCTCGGTCGCATCTCCAAGAACCCGATCGCCTATGGCGTGAGCGGCTTCTACACGTCGTTCTTCCGCGGCACGCCGCTGATCGTCCAGCTCTTCCTGTGGTACCTCGCCCTGCCTCAACTCGCCATCGGCCTGCTTCCTGAGCCATACGCGTCGTGGTTCATCTGGCCGGCCCAGGTGGCCGGCGTCGTCGGCATCGCCTTCAACTACGGCGCCTACATGACCGAGATCTTCAGGTCGGGCATCGAGGCCGTGCCCCACGGGCAGACCGAAGCCGCTGACGCGCTCGGCATGTCGTCCGGACAGCGCATGCGACGCATCATCCTGCCTCAGGCGATCCGCATCGTCATCCCGCCCACGGGCAACGAATTCATCGCCATGATCAAGGACACCGCACTTATCGGGCTGCTCGGCACCACCATCCTGTGGGCGGATCCCTTCCGCATGGCACAACTCACCGGCAAGGCTGACTTCCGCAATCTTGAAGCTCTCATTGTGGCCGCTCTTGTGTACTGGGGACTGACGGGGATCTTCTCCTTCTTCCAGCGCAAGCTCGAGACGCGCATGAGCAAGGGCTACGTGCGCACGGCGGTGAAGACCGGATGACATCTCCCGTCGTCAGTGTCAGCGGACTGCACAAGCGCTTCGGCGACCTCGAGGTCCTCAAGGGCATTGATATGGATATCGAGGCCGGGGAGGTCGTCGTCGTCTTCGGCCGGTCCGGATCAGGCAAAAGCACCTTCCTGAGGTGCCTCAATTTCCTCGAGGATCCCGACCAGGGCACGGTGGAGGTTGCGGGCATCTCTGTGTCTGCTGGACTACCGACCCGACGGCGGCGCCGAGAGATCCGCAAGCTGCGCACCCACTGCGGCATGGTTTTCCAGCAGTTCAACCTCTTCCCGCAGATGACGGTGCTTGACAACGTCATGGAGGCGCCTCTGCGCGTCAAGGGCGAGAACGCAGGCGAGGTCCGCGAGCGCGCCATGATGCTGCTCGATGATGTTGGCTTGGCTGACAAGGCCGATCAGCATCCGATTCGGCTCTCGGGTGGTCAGCAGCAGCGCGTCGCGATCGCGCGGGCTCTGGCGATGCGACCGGAGGTCATGCTCTTCGACGAGCCGACGTCCGCTCTCGATCCCGAGCTCATCCACGAGGTCCTTGCCGTCATGAAGCGGCTCGCGGACACACACTCGACCACCATGATCGTGGTCACGCACGAGATGGGCTTCGCGCGTGAGGTAGCCAATCGCATGTGCTTCTTCCACGACGGCGTCATCTTGGAGCAGGGGACTCCTGAGCAGATGTTCAACTCCCCGGAGCAGCCCGAGACGCGCCGCTTCCTCGAGGCGGTCATCTAGTCCGTAGAGTTGACGCGTGGCAGCGCTCGGAGAGGTCCCATCTCAGGCGAGCCAGCCCGACGGGGATGACTCTGTCGAGCCGCCGAGTCCGTCCTGGGTGACTGTCCGCCACCGCGGTGCCTTCCTCGAGATGCTCATCTCGAGCCTGCTGGGCCTCACGGCATCGCTGGTCCTGTCGATCGATGCGGTCGTGCTCGCCGCTGATCCGAATGCGGCCCTGTCCTGCAACATCTCCTCGACAATCTCCTGTGCCAAGGTCGGAGTGACCTGGCAGGCGAACCTCCTGGGCTTCCCCAACGCGTTCATCGGCCTCATCGCCGAGCCCGTTGTCATCACGATCGCGGTGGCTGCGCTTGGTGGAGTGCGCTTCCCGCGGTGGTTCATGAATACCGCGATGGCGGTCTACTCCATCGGCCTCGTCTTCGCCTACTGGCTGTTCCTCCAGGCGTACTTCGTCATCGGAGCGATGTGCCCGTGGTGCCTGCTCATCACCGCCACGACAACCACGGTCTTCATGAGCCTGCTTCGGGTCAACCTCGCGGACAACACCTTCGGGCTCTCTGCTCGCGCTCATGGGCGGGCGACGTACCTGCTGCGGATCGGCGTCGACGTCTGGGCGACCGTCCTCATCCTGGCGGTGCTCGGCGCGATGGTGATCTTCCGGTACCTCTGAGCAGTCAACGCGGAAGGGCTTGACGCGAGGTTTACATAGGTCTATCTTTTGTAAACCATGGAGGCGACGACGACCTGGCGTGATGCCAAGCGCTACCTGTGGGTCATGGGCCTGACCATGCCCCTCCTGCCCTTCCTCGCTGTCCTGCTCAACTCCGCGACCGGCTGGGGCGTGTGGCTGTGGCTCGGCCCCATCGTCATTCTCGGGATCGTCCCGCTCATCGACTGGAGTGTCGGACTCGACCCATCCAACCCACCCGACGACGTCATCAAGTCCCTTGAGCAGGATCGCTACTACCGCTGGCTGACCTATCTCTTCCTGCCCCTGCAATACGCCGGGTTCGCTGTCGCCTTCTGGTACATCGCCACGGCGGACATCAGCACACTCGACCGGGTCGGTCTCGCCATCACCGTGGGCTTCATCGGCGGCCTCGGCATCAACACCGCTCATGAACTTGGCCACAAGAAGGAGAGCGTCGAGCGCTGGCTGTCCAAGATCGCGCTCGCGCAGACCTTCTACGGGCACTTCTACATCGAGCACAATCGCGGCCACCACGTGCGCGTCGCGACACCTGATGACCCGGCCAGCTCCCGTGTGGGGGAGAGCTTCTACCGGTTCTGGCCGCGGACCGTCGCCGGATCCTTCGCCAACGCCTGGCGCCTGGAGTCCCGGCGCTACCGCCGCCGGGGTCAGCACCCCTTCCGCATCGGCAACGATGTGCTCAATGCACTGCTCATGTCCGTGGCCCTGTGGGCCGTCATGGTCATCTGGCTGGGGCCGGCGATCCTGCCCTATCTGGTGATCCAGGCGTTCGTGGGCTTCACCCTCCTGGAAGCGGTCAACTACCTCGAGCACTACGGCCTGCTCCGTCAGATCGTCGGAGTCCCCGGCAAGGAGCGCTACGAGCGCGTCGAGCCGCGGCACAGTTGGAACTCCAACAACATCGCGACGAATGTCCTGCTCTATCACCTGCAACGGCACAGCGACCACCACGCGCATCCCACCCGGCGCTATCAGGCGCTGCGCGACGAGAAGGACGCCCCTGCGTTGCCCACCGGGTACGCCGGGATGATCCTGCTCGCGCTTGTGCCGCCGATGTGGAATCGCGTGATGGATGCCCGAGTCGCGGCGCACTACGACGGCGACATGTCGCTCGCCAACATCCAGCCGGGCAAGCGCGAGCGCGTCCTCCGCCGGTTCCCGCCGGCTCCCGCGGCAGCCCGCTCGGTGCAAGCCGACGCGGTGCTCGGCAGCGTCGCCGTCATGACGGGTGGCCCCGTCATCGCGCAGTGCCCCGGCTGCGGCTATGTCTACGACGAGCGGCGAGGCGATCCACGCGAGGGCTTCCCGGCGAGTACGCCGTTCGCCTCCATCCCCGACTCCTGGTGCTGCCCGGACTGCGGTGTGCGGGACAAGGTCGATTTCATCGTCACGCACGCCGGCTGATCGTGCCGACCGCAATCCAGCCCGACAAGGGTGGCTCCGCCGCCCCGCCGGGTCTCGCCACGAGCGAGCGCATCCTGGCCGTCGCCGCCGAGATGACCGCCGAGATCGGCTGGGCGGGGGTCACCATGTCAGCTCTGGCCGAGCGCGCCGGGGTGAGCCGTCAGACGGTCTACAACGAGTGGGGCAATCGCGATCGCCTCGCCCAGGCGATGGTGCTGCGTGAACTCGCCACCTTCCTCGATCGGGTCGATGCCGGCTTCGATGCGCATCCGGACAGCATCCGCGAGGGGACGCAGGCGGCGATCGCGAACGTCCTCGACCTCGCATGCACCAATCCGCTGCTCGCCGCCATCGTCACCGCGACCCATGGGGCTGAGACCGAACTCGTACCGCTGCTCACCACCCGGGCCGATGTCGTCATTGCCGTGGCTAGCGAACGGGTTCGAGTGCGGCTTGCGGCGTACCCCGGGGTTGCCCTCGATGCACTGGAGACGACGGTCGATCTCTTGGTGCGAACCGTACTGAGCCACGTCATGCAGCCGAGTGCGGATTCGTCCGACGTGCCTCGAAGCCTGGCCGGAGCGGTCACCCGGCTGCTAACGTCCCCGCAGACCTAGACAGCCGGGCAGGGCCGATGAGCAATCGCTATCGCACGACGTTCAATCCCGCCACGGGCGAGCACATCCAGTACACCGTCACCGGCCGTGAGAGTGGCGGTGCGATCGTTCGCTATCGCTGGACCAGCGATCCGGGCGGGACCATCGTGGACCACACGCATCCGGGATGCGCCGAGACCTTCACGATCCTCGAGGGCGAAGCCACTCTCACCATGGGCAACGAGCGTGTCATCCTCGGTCCTGGTGAGACGGCAGTCGTGCCGCCGGGCGTCGTCCACAGCGAGCGCAATGCGACCGGCCTGATCGTGCGCGGGATCGTCGAACTCGATCCCGCTTCCGAGACTGCTGAACTCCACGACGCACTCGCCGGCATCTCCACCGACCTCCCGCATACGCCGCAGGGTGCTCCGAAGAGCCCGCTGCAGTTGGGCGCGACGTTCTGGGGCTTCCGCAATGACATCCGAGCAACCACGCCACCGGTCTGGCTGCAGAACATCTTCCTGCCGATCCTGGCCGGAGTCGCGGGCATCGCGGGCGTGCACCGGTCCCGTCCCGAGTGGGACTCGCGCCTGCCCGACGGCGCCCCCGATGCACCGTCACTTTTCGACGAGGGCCAGTACGCCGAGCTGCTCGGGAAGGCTGGATACCCGGACGGCATCTACTCACCGAAGCCGCGCCAGCGCCCATGACAATTCGCGGCTAAGTATCGAGAAGACTCGCACCCAGCCGCGCATTGACGCCACGCCAACGCTAGGCGCGGATGACGGTGCCCTTGCGCAGAGGCAGCAGGACCGGGATCTGTGTGAGCGCCACGATGGCGAGCACGACATAGACCAGGGTCCAGGACCCCGCGGCATCGAGAAGTGCGCCCGCCACGGTCGGCCCGATCGCCGCGAGCAGATAGGTGACCGCGAAGGCCATCGCCGTCAGGCGTGCGGACGCGGCAGAGTCGGCGGCGGACTCGCTCAGCATGGACAGGCCGATGGTGAAACCGCCGGCATTGCTGAATCCGAAGAGGAAGAGCACCAGGGCGGTGAGCAGGCCCGGCGTGAAGGCCAGGCTGAGCAGGCAGACGGTGGTGACGATGACGGTGATCGTCCACAGGATGCGCCGTCCCGGGAAGCGCTGCGCGATCCAGGGCAGGGTCAACGCGGCGACGATCTGCGACGCGGTGAAGAGGCCGAAGAGCAGGCCGCCCTCCTCAGCTGTCCACCCGCGCTCGTCGAGGGAGGGCGCCACCCAGGCGAGCGCGGTGTAGAAGACGATCGAGTTGATCGCGAGATAGGCGGTGAGTGCCCACGCGAGCGGATTGCGCCACGGCAGTGACCGGATTGAGATCGCGCCGACCGAGCGGTCGCTCGCGTGCCGACGGTACGGCGACTCCACGAGCGTCCACAGCACGAGCGCTGCGATGGCGGGCACTGCCCAGACGGCCAAACCCCACTCCCAAGACCCAGTGGCGATGGCGACGGGCACGGTGAGCGCGGCGGCAAGCGCGGCACCGGTGAACATCGATGCGGTCCACAGCCCGGTGGCGGCGCCGGTCGAGCGCGGCAGATCCTCGCGGACGATCGCGGGGACCAGGCCGGAGGCGAACGCGATCCCGAGACCTCCGAGGAAGGCCGTGACGAAGAGCACCCCGGGGATGTCGGCGGCCACGCGTGCTCCGCTCGCGACGACGAGCAGCGCCAGCGCGATCCACACGGTCTGTGGGCGCCCAATTCGTTGCGCGAGCGCGGGCACGATGAGTGCGGCGAGACCCATGACGATGACGGGAAGGGTGGTGAGGAAGCCCATGGCCGTGTCGTTCCAGCCCGTAGTGGCCTGGATCTCCAGGGTCAGTGGGGGAATGGCGGTGAGGACCGCGCGTAGGTTGATGGCAACGAGGGCGAGGGTGGCCAGCAGCAGCCACGCGGGGGTGTTCGCTCGCCTCGACACCGGGCGAGACTACTCCCGGGGTGTCAGCCCTAGGTGAGGACGGCGCTCAACTCAGCGAGGCGGGTTCGCTTGAGTGAGTACCAGGTCCAGTAGCCGCGCTTCTCCGACTCGACGATGCCCGCTTCGGCGAGGATCCGCAGGTGATGGCTCACGGTCGGCTGGCTCACGCCGACCTCCTCGGCGATATCGCACACGCACGCCTCGCAGTCCGTGCTGGACCGCAGGAGCGCGAGGATCTGCAGACGCGTGGCATCGGCCACCGCCTTGAGGAGCACGGCCAGCTCCTCTGCCGAAGCTCGATCGATGGGGGCGCCGAGTCCGGCGGGACAGCACTCGGGACCGAGTGACTTCCGTGACGTCATGGCCCTCCTCGGTGAAACCTTGTGAAACTATATTGACAGATATCAATTTAGTTGCCAGGTTCCTCCCGTGGACGACAGGGTCTGGCGACGGCTCGCCGCTGAATTCCTCGGGACCGGCCTGCTCGTCGCGGCCGTGGTCGGCTCCGGGATCATGGGCGCCCTGCTGTCAGACGACCTCGCCGTCGTCCTGCTCGTCAATGCGGTGTCGACCGTGGCTGCCCTCGGTGTGCTCATCTGGATGCTCGGCCCGATCTCCGGTGCTCACTTCAATCCCTGCGTCACCGGCGTCGAGATGGTCCGCCGTGAGATGCGCGTGAGTGAGGGCCTGCTCTACATCGTGGCCCAGGTCGCCGGAGCCGTGGCGGGTGTCGCGCTCGCGAACGTGATGTTCGCGCTTCCCGCGTGGGAGCCATCGACGCGCACTCGCGAAGGCGGCCCGATCTGGTTGGGTGAGGTCGTCGCGACCGCGGGTCTGCTGCTCATCATCGGTGCGCTCACGCGCACGGGCAATGGGCGCCTCGGGCCGATTCTCGTGCCCGCTTGGATCGGATCGGCGTACTTCTTCACGTCCTCGACGTCCTTCGCCAATCCGGCCGTCACGATCGGCCGCAGTCTCACCGATACCTTCGCCGGCATCTCTCCGGCCTCGGTGCCCTACTTCATCGCCTTCCAGATCGTGGGCGCCGCCGTCGGTGCTGCGCTCACGGAGTTGCTCTATCCCCGGCGCGGGGTCGCGCCCGAGCCACTTGACCTGCCGTATCCCGTCCATGATGGAGATGGCTCAGATCGGAAGGGAAGTCGCCATGAGTGACACGCCAACGGTGCTCTTTGTCTGCGTCCACAATGCAGGCCGCTCGCAGATGGCCGCGGGCTACCTGAGGGCACTGGGGGGAGATGCGGTGGAGGTGCTCTCGGCGGGTTCAGCGCCGGGCGGTGCGGTGAATCCCGTGGCGGTGGAGGCCATGGCAGAGGAGGGCATCGATATCTCTGCAGCGATTCCCACGATGCTCACCACCGACTCGGTCCGCGAAGCCGATGTGGTGATCACGATGGGTTGCGGTGATGCGTGCCCGGTGTTCCCCGGTAAGCGCTACGAGGATTGGGTCCTCGACGATCCGGCCGGGAAGGATATCGACGCGGTGCGCGGCATTCGCGATGAGATACGAACTCGGGTCGAGGCGCTGATCAGCGACCTGCTCGCCTAAGACGAGGCGCGCTTGAGGTCTTGGTACACGGCGTAGCCCTCGCAGCCGATGCAGAAGCCGGTGAGTGCGAGGGTCAGCGCAACGACGAAGGCGGCCGCCACGCAGATCGTCGCGACAGTAAGTCCGCCGAAGGCCCACGCCACCAGTGCTACGACAAGCAGCACCAGGGCGATCGCCTGCGTGACCCGCGGTGCGGTCGGGTCCTGCCACTTGGGAGCCGGGGCTAGTCGCGGGGCGAGGACCTTGCCGAAGAACGCGATGTAGGGCTGGCGGCGTACGCCGAGGGCCGCACCGATGAGGAACACCAGGGCCTGAAGTGCGACCAGGACGGGGAAGACCGGGGTGTAGACCCCGATGAGGGCTACGCCGAGCACGACCGCCGTGATGATCGAGGCGAATCTCGGCCCCCGAGCGTCGATGAGGTCGTCCGCCGTCCTAGCCATGGGGCAAGCCTACGCCGACCCGGCCTCAGGCCGGCGGCACGAGGGTGCCGGCGAAGACCTGCCAGGCCAGCGCGGACTTGGCCACCAGGCTGAGCACGATGTACGCCTTCTCCCCGCGCAGGTAGTTGGCCCACTTGCCGACCGGCTTGTACTGCAGGTACTGCACCAGTGCGAAGCAGTTGAAGAGGATGAAGAGCGAGATGATGATCCCGTAGACGAAGCCGGGAGTCTCATTGCCGCTCGACGATCCGGGTGCGATGACGAAGATCACGATGATGATCCACGGCACGATGCCGGCGATGCAGCCGAACCAGAAGGGCAGCAGTCCGCCGCCGGGCTCGACGTACTTCTCCTGAAGCCAGCCGAAGAGGATCATCGAGACATTGACGCCGAAGATCGCGATGATGGCGGCCACGTCGAAGATGCCGACGATCTGGGTGATGAGCACGATCATGATCGACGAGCTGAGGGAGTACTCCACCCAGCGGAAGTAGTTGTGGCGCTGCAGCAGCCCGGCGACGTAGCGGCCGTAGAAGAGCGGACTCGCGACGAGGAAGTGGAAGAGCGCGGACAGACCGAAGAATGCCGCGACACCCCAGGCGACGCGGACATCGAGCAGCGTGACCGGATCGGACGCGGGAGTCCCGGGGGGACCCTCGACGTAGGCCGCGGTGATGGGCAGGGTGAAGTCCGTCGCCAGCACCAGGATGAGGATCATCTGAGTGAGGTGCGCGAATCCGGCGATGATGTTCAATCGCCGCAGTCCGCGCATCTGCTTGGCGGTGGTGTCGTCCATCTCGATCACGGTGACGGTCATGGCTCCAGTGTGGCCACTTCCAGTGATGCCCGCGCCGAGGACGCGCGGAGCGGATCAGACATTCCAGCGCGATATGACCGACTGGGTCCTCTCCCATCCCAGGACCGACAGGCCTCCTGCACTGAGAGCCCACAGGCGGCCATCCCTCGCGGGTAGGTCGAGCCACACCGCGGTGAGCATGCGCAGGAGATGCCCGTGGGCGACGAGCAGGCAGTCGCGGCCCTCGAGGATGTCGGGCATGCAGCGGTCGATGACTCGCTTGGCTCGCACGCCGACCTCGGTCGTGGTCTCGCCCGGAGTGTCGCCTGGCCGCACCATGTCGTCCCATACCGTCCACTCGGGATCCCCGAGTTGCTCGCGAATCTGCGCGGTGGTGAGCCCTTCCCACGCGCCGTAGTCCCACTCGATGAGGTCGGGGTCGATCGCGTCGACCTTCACGCCGGCGAACTCGGCCGTCTGTCGCGCCCTCAACAGGGGTGAGGACAGGACCAGAGCGAAGTCGT
>JBMTDJ010000076.1:0-9543 GCA_049431945.1 Candidatus Nanopelagicales bacterium
ATCAAGGAGGTCTTCGATCCGCGGGGAATTCTCAATCCTGGGAAGTCGCTGCCGCGCTGGTGACAGCCGTGTCGGGATCCTCCGGCGGCGGATGGCCCGGCAGCGGATGCTCGGGGTCACGGTTCGTGAGGTACTTGAGCACCCGGTAGATGGAGGCTCCGATCGGCACGGCGACGAGTGCTCCGATGATGCCGAGGAGGATCGAGCCGATGGCGATGAGAATGATGATGGCTAGCGGGTTGAGGCTCACCGCCTTGCCCATGACGAGGGGCTGCAGCACATCGCCATCGAAGGACCCCACGACAACGGTGAGCCCGATCACCAGGATCGCGACGACCGGACCTCTCTCGGCGAGGGCGACGATGGCGGCAAAGAAGGTCGCGATGGGTGCGCCGATCACGGGGATGAACGCCCCGAAGAAGACGATGGCAGCGAGGGCGGGTGCCATGGGCACCTGGAGGATGAGCAGGCCGATGAAGACCAGGATCGAATCGCACAGTGCGACGACCACGGTGCCGCGGGTGTAGCCCGACAGCGAGTCCCAGGCAAGGTGGCCGGAGGTGTCCACGTAGGGGCGTGACCGGGTGGGCATCCAGCTGATGACCCACTGCCAGATCGAATTGCGGGACATCATGAAGAAGATGACGCCGAAGATGAAGACCGAGCCGCCGAGGACGATGTCGCCTACTGAGCCAAGGGCTGATGAGCCGATGTCGAGTGCGAAGTTCTTGCCCCAGTTCTCGACCTCGGTGACGTAGCCGCTGAAGTCGTCATCGGAGAGGTTGAGCGGCGGACCCGATGCCCACGTCTGAATCTCGCTGAAGGACTGCTGGATCGACTTCGACAGGGCCGGTGCCTCGTTGATGATCGAGTTGATGACGATCCACAGCACGACGACGACCGCGACGCCGATGATGATGATGGCCAGGACCATCGCGATGGCTCTGTGCAGATGCGCGCGCCTGTGGAGGAAGGACATGATGGGCGAGGCGAGTGCGGTGAAGAACGCTGCGAGGAAGAGCGCGACAAGGACGACAGCGATCTGGCCCATGATGAGGAACAGGACGCCGAATCCGGCGAGGATGACCAGGACTCTCCAGGTCATCCCGGCCCAGACCTTCAAGGTCTCTGGGACTTGAACCGCGTTCGATCCGGGGTCACTCGGAGAGACGTCACCCGGAGGAGGCTCGGCAGCGATGTGGTCAGGCTCAGCGGGGGCATCGCTCATGCCCGGACCCTAGCGGCCCTGGGTCAGTCGATGCGGACGAAACCCCGGGGAGTGTCGAAGCCGCAGGCCACGATGCCCGGCTCGTCGTCCGTCACCCAGGTGATCTCGGACGGGGCTTGCGAGCCACCGAGCCAGGTGGAGAGGGTGGCGGCGTCGCCGCTCATCTCGATCGAGGTGAGCGCGACCGGGCCGCCGTCGCACGCAGGGTGGCACTCCTCGGTCTGCCACTCGACGAAGTAGGGCAGTTGGGGGTCGTCCATGAGGTCCAGCACGCCGATCTGGCGCCAGCGGAGCTCGGCCCCGTCGGGGCGGATGCGATGTCCGGCAACGCTGCCGCGTCCGAGTTGAGCCTCGACTGACGTGATGTCATCGACAGCCAGGACCCAGCCCAGCCAGCCGCCGCCCTCCTCCGCGCGATGGCGTACCGCGCGTCCGAACGGCGCCTTCTCGGCCGCGGGATGGTCGAGGGCGGCGACGACCTCAACGTAGACGTCGTTGGCGAGGGGGAGGATGAAGTTGCGAGTGCCGAACGAGGGATGGATCCCGCCGTCGACGAAGGCTGAGCCGAGTTCTGACCCGATGCGCTGGACGACCTCGGCGAGTTCGCCGGGGGCGCAGGCGTAGGAGACATGATCGAGTCGCATGGCTGCATCCTGTCAATGGCCCGACAGCCGCGGGAACCCACCCCCGGGATGCCCCGCACGAGCGGCCTCCTTGCCGCTAGGGTCGTGGCCGACCTTGGAGGGCATGTGAGCGAGACAACGGACCCGACACCGGCCGCGGGGGCACCGGACGATCTGCCGGCCACGGCCGCTCCGCCCACGGCAGCGCTCGACAAGAAGAAGTCGATCATCCTCGGGGTTATCGGCCTTGTGTTCATCGTCTTCATCTTCGTGCGCGTCATCCCGCAGGTGACCGGGTCGGGCTATCAGCAGGCATTCGCCGAACTCGCGGACATGACGCCCATCGCGCTCATCATCATTGCGGTGACCGTCGTGCTCTATCTCGTGGCATACGGCTTCCCCTTCATGGCAGCGACCCCGGGCCTGAAGTACTGGCCCTCTCAGCAGGTGAACCAGGCGGCATTCGCGATCTCCAACGGCGTGCCGGCGGGTGGGGCGTTCGGTCTCGCGGTCCAGTACGCGATGCTCGCGTCCTACCGCATCTCGGGGTCTGCCGCGACCGCGGCCATCACGGCGGTGGGACTGTGGAGCATCTTCGTCAGCCTGGGCCTTCCCATCCTGGGTGTTGCTGCGCTCAGCATCGCGGGCGGCAACAGCAGCTACAACTGGGTGGCCCCCCTGGGCATGGGGATCCTGGTCGTAGTCATCGTGGGCTTCGTGCTCATCATGCGCAGCCCCAAGCTCGCCGTTGCCATCGGCAACCTGGGCAACAAACTCATCAATCCGTTGCGCGGGCGCATCTCGAAACTCAAGGATCTGGATCTCGTCAAGCCGATCTCAAAGTTCCGCTCGGACATGTACGACGTCCTTCGGCGACGCTGGCTCGTCCTCACCGTGGCGCAGCTCGCCGTCATCCTCACGCAGTTCGCGATCTTCTACGCCGCCCTCCGCGGCGTCGAGGGATGGGATGCGAACAACGGCACCTCACCGCTTGCGGCCTTCGCGGCTTTCGCCACAAGCCAGATCATGCTCATGGTGCCCATCACGCCAGGTGGCCTCGGCACGACCGATGCGCTCATGATCGCTCTGCTGCAGAGCATGGGTGTCACGGGTTCGGTTGCCCAGGCGGCGGACGTCGTGTGGCGCATGGCTTCCTACCTGCCGCAGATCCTCATCGGCATCCTCGCCCTGGTCCTGTGGTTCCGCCGCGCCAACCGCGCGTTCGCAGGCGCCAAGCCCGCCGACCCCTCCGCACCCGGCGAGCCCGCCCCCGCCGCCTGATTCGCCCATGTGGTCCCGCTACGTCGCCCTCGGTGACAGCTTCACCGAGGGCCTGATGGACGTCACCGGTCCAGCGGGCCGGCGCGTCGGATGGGCCGATCGCGTCGCCGCGACCCTGGCGCGTCGATCCCCGGGGCTGGCATACGCGAATCTTGCTGTGCGCGGCAAGCTCATTGGGCAGGTGCTCGACGACCAGGTGCCCGCGGCGTGCGCCTTGCAGCCGGATCTGGTGACCCTGGCAGCCGGTGTCAACGACGCCCTTCGACGGTCCTACGACCTGCATGCCTCGGCGACCGCTTTAGAGAATGCCGTCCGCGCCCTGCGCGGCACGGGTGCTGATGTCGTGCTCTTCTGCTTCGGTGATCCATCACGCCGGTCATCGGTCATGGGTTCGGTGTCGGGTCGCATCTCGCGTGCCAACGATGCGACCAAAGCGATCGCCGCGGTGTACGGCTGCCGCGTGGTCGATTTCTGGGGAGCAGCCGCGTTCGACGACGACGTCTACTGGGATGAGGACCGCCTTCACCTGTCCCCTCAGGGTCACGAACTCGCCGCACGAGCAGTCCTGGAGGAGCTCGGCCTGGGTTCGGACTCGTGGCGCACGCCGATTCACCCGGGGATCCCGGCCTCCGCCCTCGCCCGTGTGAGCGGCCATGCCGCATGGGTCGGACGACACTTCGGCCCCTGGCTGGGCAGGCGACTGCGCGGTCGCAGTTCGGGGGACGGCGTCGTGGCCAAGCAGCCCGCGTGGGGTCCGCCGCCTCCGGATGCGTACGCGGTCGACCGCCCCTAGACTTACCCGCACAGAAGGGGAGTACCCCCTCGCCGTGGGTTCGTCATCACGGGGCCGCCGCGGCCCCCGGGCCCATGGGTCGGCACCACTCGGCAGGACGGCCAAGCCCCTGTCGGGCGCAGTCGGCGGCGGGAGACCTTCGGTAGCGAGTTCGCTCGCCCGAAGGAGATGCCATGTCCACGTTCCTCGCCCAAGACCCCCGCTCCGCCGCCAAGGCCGCGCCCGCGCTCACCGAGGCCGGGCGCCTCGCGCTTGAGGATCGCATCGAGCGTCTGCGCACGGATGTGCTCGATCCCTTGCGGCCGCACCTGATCGGACCTGAGCGTGACGAGCGCGATGTCGCCGAGTTCGAGCGGACTCTCGCGGAGATCGAGCGGCTCGACGCGGTCATCGCGGCCTCCGTCGCCCTCCCGACGCCACCCACCGGCAAGCGTGCCAAGGTCGCACCGGGAGCCCTGGTCGAGATTCGCGACGGTGCAGGTGAGAAGGTGCGCGTGCGCCCCGTTCACCCGGAGGAAGCGACGATCGACGACGAGCGCATCTCGTGGGATTCACCGCTCGGCCGGGCGCTGCTCGGTGCCGGGGTCGGCGACACCCTCACCGTGCCGTCGCCTCGCGGCGCTTGGACATGCGAAGTCCTGCGCATCTCCCGCTGAGCACCTCCACAGGGTCGCGTTCGTCCACAGGTGGGGATTGCCCCTGGCATCCGGTGCGCGTATCGCTCAGCGTATCGGCATGACACATGACGCCATCACCCTGAAGAGCATTCCCGACATCGCGCTCGCTGCGCCCTTCATGCTCGGGTACTGGCCGGACTCCTCCGTGTGCGTCATCGTCATCGACGCTGACGGAGGAGTCCTGCTCATCATGCGCTGGCACATCGACGCACCCGATGTCCCGCCTCAGATCCCCCTCGCCGATGCGTCAGCGGCCCACGCATTCCACGTGGTCGTCTACCCGACGAGCGGGGTCGATGCCGGTCCCGAACTCGGCGAGCAGGGGCCGTGGACGCGGGTGATCGACGAGATCGCAGCGCGGGGGATCCCGCTCGGACACCTTGTCCTGGCATCCCAAGACCCCTCGGGCGTCGTGGCGGTGACCGGCGGTGCGGCCACCGGCATCTCCACCACCATGCACCTAGATAAGGAGTTGATCGCGGAGATTGGCGGCCGGTGGGATTTGGTCGGCTGGGTTGGGAGTCGCGCCGAGTACGTCGCAGACATCGCACCGGATCCCTATCTGGTTGAGGAGGTGGCAGCCGCCTTGCGCGACGCTGAGCCGATCGACGAGCAGCGGCGGGACGCCGCAATCGACACCGTCCTGGAGTCCCTCATTGCCGCGGACGTCACACCCCAGTCGATCGCCGGGATCATCGTGGGCCTGGCCGATATCCGCGTGCGCGACACAGTCCTGTGGGAGCTCATGCATGCCCATGTCGATGTGTGGTCGGAGGCTGCCGATTCCCTGGCTGAGGTCGTGTCCGGGTCTCCCGAGGATCACGTCGCAGCACCTGCGACCCTGCTGGCGATCCTGCGCTGGCAGCAAGGGGATGGCTCGCGTGCGGCCGCCGCGGTGGAGCGGGCCATCACCGCCGATCCCACGTACTCCCTCGCCGATCTCATCAACCGGTGCCTGCTCGTGGGGCTCCACCCCAACACCTGGGTCGAGAGCCTCGTGGGGCTCACCCGTGACGCATGTCGCCGGGCGGCCTAGCGCCCCGGGTTGATGGCGCCGAAGTGCTTGTGTAATCTCCTGCCCAGGTCATGAGCGCCAGCGTCAAGCCCCGGCTTGCTGGCCGGCAACCCTCCGACCGCGGTGGGGTGCTCCGGGTGAAGACCGGGCCTGCGAAGCAGGCAAGCGCGGGTCTTGCATAGGGCAAGACCCCGGATGGTCGGAGGTCGCCATGTGCTGCTGTCGAATGTCGCGTTCCTGACGCTCGGCGCCGTGCACAGGCGCATCCCCGCACATCCGGCATCGGTCGGATGCGCATACCCACCCACATCCACCTGTAGGAGAACATCATGAGCAACGGCTGGTCCTTCGAGACCCGTCAGATCCACGCCGGGCAGGCACCAGATGCCGCCACCAACGCCCGTGCGCTTCCGATCTACCAGACCACGTCGTACACCTTCAACGACACGACGCATGCGGCGAATCTCTTCGCTCTCAAGGAGCTCGGCAACATCTACACGCGCATCATGAACCCCACCCAGGCTGCGGTGGAGGATCGGCTCGCGTCCCTCGAGGGCGGTGTCGGCGCTCTCCTGGTGTCCAGTGGCCAGGCCGCAGAGACCCTCGCGATCTTGAACGTTGCCGAAGTGGGCGACCACATCGTGTCGAGCCCGAGCCTGTATGGCGGGACCTACAACCTCTTCCATTACACGCTGCCCAAGATGGGTATCCAGGTGAGCTTCGTGGAAGACCCCGACGACATCGAGTCCTGGCGTGCGGCAGTGAAGCCCAACACCAAGGCGTTCTACGGCGAGTCGATCGCCAACCCGAAGAACGACATCCTTGATATCCGCGCGGTTGCCGACCTTGCACACGAGGTCGGCGTGCCGCTCATCGTCGACAACACGGTAGCGACCCCGTATCTCATCCGCCCGATCGAGTGGGGCGCGGACGTCGTCGTGCACTCGGCTACGAAGTACATCGGCGGACACGGCACGGCGATCGCGGGAGCGATCATCGATTCCGGCAACTTCGACTATGCCCAGTACCCCGATCGCTTCCCCAACTACAACCAGCCCGACCCGAGCTACCACGGCCTGGTCTACGCCCGGGATTTGGGCGTCGGGTCCGCTTTCGGGGCGAACCTGTCCTTCATCCTCAAGGCGCGCGTTCAGCTGCTGCGCGATCTTGGTGCGGCGGTTGCGCCGTTCAACGCGTGGTTGCTGTCTCAGGGCCTGGAGACCCTGAGCCTGCGCATGGAGCGGCACGTGAGCAACGCGGGCAAGGTGGCCGAGTTCCTCGAGGGTCGTGACGAGGTGCTCAAGGTCAACTACGCGAGCCTGCCGTCCAGTCCCTGGCACGCACTGGCCGAGAAGTACGCGCCGGCGGGGTCGGGTGCCGTGCTGTCCTTCGAGATCGAGGGCGGCTTGGAGGCGGGCAAGCGCTTCGTCGAGGCGCTCGAACTCCACAGCCACGTGGCCAACATCGGTGACGTCCGCAGCCTGGTCATCCATCCGGCATCCACGACGCACTCCCAGCTGTCTCCCGAGGAGCAGCTGTCCGCGGGGGTCACCCCGGGGCTGGTGCGCCTTGCGGTCGGCATCGAGGGCATCGACGACATCCTCGCTGACCTCGATGCGGGATTCCGCGCGGCCAAGGAGTCCTGAGCCTCACCATGTCCACGCCTTACGGCCCGCTCTCCTACGACGGTCCCCCTCCCGCCAGCGGCGCCTGGCGCGAGGGGGACCCCGTGGGGGAGCGCATCTTCGTCGACGTCGGCGATGTCGAGGTCGTGGCGGGAGTGACCATCCCGAATGTGCAGGTGGCCTACCAGACCTGGGGCACGCTCAACGAGGATCGCACCAACGCCGTCTACATCTGCCACGCGCTGACGGGCGACTCGCATGTGAGCGGCTCTGCGGGGTCGGGTCACCTCACCGATGGCTGGTGGGACGGCCTGGTCGGGCCGGGGGCGCCCATCGACACCGACGAATGGTTCGTCGTGTGCGCCAACGTCCTCGGCGGGTGCCAGGGGACGACGGGTCCAGCGAGCACCGCTTCGGACGGCCGCGCATGGGGGAGCAGGTTCCCGGTGGTCACGGTGGCCGACATGGTCGAGGTCGAACGCCGTGTCATGGACCATCTCGGCATCGACACCTGGGCGCTCATGCTCGGGCCGTCGCTCGGCGGGATGCGCGTGCTCGAGTGGATGGCGGCGTACCCCGATCGCGTGAGGTCAGGACTCGTGCTTGGCACCACCGCCGCGGTGACGGCAGACCAGATCGGCACGCACGCCACGCAGATCGCGGCTATCGAGGCCGATCCGCGGTTCCTCGGAGGTGACTACTACGACTCTCCCGCGGGAGAGGGGCCGCACGTGGGCATGGGGGTGGCTCGGCGGATCGCGCACCTGACCTACCGAAGCGAGAGCGAGCTCAGCCTGCGCTTCGGCCGGGATCCGCAGGGGGTCGAGGACCCGATGAGCGGTGGAAGGTTCGCGGTCGAGTCCTATCTGGATCACCAGGCGGACAAACTCGCTCGGCGATTCGATGCCAACACTTACATCGCCCTCACCCGCGCGATGAGCCTGTTCGATGTCGGCGATGGACGCGGCGGGGTCGCAGAAGTGCTAGGCGGCCTCCGCGCGCCGCTCACCGTGGTCGGACTGGACTCGGATCGTCTCTTTCCCCTTCGCCTGCAGGAGGAGCTCGTCGCGGCGACGCCGACGGCGCGCCCTCTACACGTGGTGCGCTCGCCCTATGGCCATGACGGATTCCTCGTTGAGAAGGACCAGGTGGGTCAGATCGTTCGTGAGGCCCTGAGCACCGTTCCCGTCGCTTAGTTCGACGTACGCCTGCAGCAAGCGCGCACGCTCGGTGAGCGGTGGTGTCGTCCATCTCGCCTCGGCGATCCACCCATTTCTACGGTGCCCGCATGATCTGTGCCCGCATCGCACTCCGCGCACTCACCGTGGCCCTCATCGCCCTGGCCACATCAAGCATGGCGACCCTGCCGCTCGGCGGTAGCGATGCCGCTCGGGCCGACGTCACCGTCATCGGCGACGATGACAAGGACGCCTTCGTCGGGTCCGGCAGCCTGCTCCTCCCGCCGCAGATCGCCACCGACTTCAGGTACGCCGCCGCCGAGTGCCCCGGCTGCACCTGGCGATCGGTAGTGCAGTGCGAGATGACGACGGCCGGCTCGTGCCGTGGGCCTGCTCGTCTGTGCGGGCCGGACGGCTACTGGTTGCGGATCTTCCTCACGCGCCCGGGCGGCGGCGAAATCAACCTCGGCGCGGCATGCTTCGGATCGGGTGGCCCGGTCACACGCGAAACAGCGGAAGCGCGTCTGCGGGATCGGATCGTCACCCTCGTCCCGCCCCTGCGGCCATGGCGTCAGCCCGACGGCCCGGTCCTGCCGCATATCCCCGTGGTCTTTGGCGTCGACCAGCCGGAGACGGCGATTCGGGCATCCTTCGATCTCATCGGCCTGCCGATCGACCTCGTGGTCCGCCCCCGGTGGACGTGGGACTTCGGTACCTCACGTGTCGCCACCGACAGTGCGGGGCGCCGGTGGCCGGATGCCACGATCGCCCACACCTACTGGCGATCAGGCCTTCCTGAGGTCGCCGTGGCCGCCGTGTGGGAGGCGTCGTACTCGGTCGCGGGGGTGGGCCCGCTCGCCGTGGCGCAGCCGGTCACCCAGCGAGCAGAGTTGTCCATCCCCGTGGGCCAGGGCCGGGCCGTTCTCGTGCGCTAGGAGGCGCACACGCCGGGAGGGGTACCCGGAGGGCCCGGGGGACATCCGCGTGCGACACTAGGCCTGCTCCGGTTTCGGGGCAGGTGCCCGGCAAGTCCTAGGACTTGACTCGGGCCCTCTTCATGGGATCAGCGCGGAGGTTGGCGTAGATGGCAGCGGCGAAGAAGGCTCCGGCGAAGAAGGCCCCC
>JBMTDJ010000077.1:0-9512 GCA_049431945.1 Candidatus Nanopelagicales bacterium
TTGCTCCCAACACGCTTTCCAAGCGTGCGCCCTAGGCCACTAGGCGAATCCTCCGCCGCCGAGGGTACCCAAGCCGCCGGGGAGGTCGCTGCCTCGGTCCGTCCAGCCGCTACCGCTCCCTCCCGGATTCGGATTGTCACGGTTTCGTCATCCACCGCGTCGTGCCACGACTCCGACCGGACGGCGACCTAGACTGACGGCACGTGCGAGGCACGTACACCCGCACCGATTCTCCAGGAGGCACGGCTCGATGAGCGTTCCCAGCGGGGGCCCGAGGCCCAGCGCACGCCACCGGCGCAAGCAGAGCCCCGTCGTGGCCGTCGTCTTGGTGGTCATCGGGATGGTGATTCTCTTCGGCGCCGGCTACGGCCTCTCGCGAATCATCCAGGGATCCGGGGCGTCGGATGCCAGCAGCACGACCGAACCGACCGGCGGCTCGGCTACTTCCGCGGGACCCGAGCCAGAGCCCTGCGTCACGGTGACGGTCACGCCGGGCGCCGGCCTGCCCAGCCCAGCGCAGGTCACGACGAATGTCTACAACGCGACCGATCGCACCGGCCTAGCCGCGTCCACCGCTGAGGAACTGCAGATCAGGGGTTTCCTCATCGGAGTGATCGATAACGATCCGCTCGCTAAGACGATCACCGGGGTGGCCGAGATCCGCCACGGTCCCTCCGGAGAGCAGGCCGCTCGACTCATGGCGTTCTACCTCCCCGGCGCCGAGCTCGTCGACGACGGGCGCAAGGACGCGACGATCGACACGGTGCTCGGAGCGGCGTACACCACCGTCGCACCGCAGTCCGAGGTCGATACAGCGCTCGCGGCCCCCTCGCCCTCCCCGAGCGGCCCGGGCTGCTCGCCGACAGCCGTCGCCGACTCCGCCACAGCTCCCGCCACTCCCGAGGCGACACCGAGTACCGAGGCTTCGTAGAGCGCAATCAGCCCGCCTGGCTCGATCACGCCTGCCGGCGGGAGTCCGCAACGCCCCTGCACGTCGAAGAGCTTGCGCTGCACCAATGCGAGGGTCATGATCGCGGCCGCCCAGCCACGGACCCAGGGTGCCGAGAAGCAGTCCCGTGAGGCTTCCACGAAGGCGCCCCGCGCTGTCCTGCCGGTCACTAGCCTCCACCGGGAGGGGGTGCGATGACGAGGACGACCGCGGTGCCGCGCTCCGCGTGGGTGGTCGCCTTGAGCGCTGCCACCCTTGGCGTCATCTACGGCTACGACGGATCCAACGTCGCCGGAGCCCAGTTGTACTTCCAGGACTACTTCGGGCTCCAGGGTCAGGACGAGGTGGTCGAGACGATCGTCACCGCAACCGTCTACGGCGAATTGATCGGGGCCCTCGCCGGCGGCCTGATCATCAGCCGAGTCGGCCGAAAGCCGACCATCGTGGCGGTGGCATTCGGATACGTTGCCTTCTGCCTCGCCAGCGCTCTGTCGATATCGCCGCTGATGCTGGGCATGTCTCGATTCCTGCTCGGTCTGACCATCGGTATCTCCCTCGTCGCCGTCCCCATCTTCGTCGCCGAGTCGGTGCCTGCCAGGATCCGGGGCGCGACGCTCGTCGCCTACCAGGTGGCTGCCGTCGTGGGGATCATCGTGGGCTACCTCGCCGCGCTAGCCCTGAGTGGACTCGCCGAGTCGATCAACTGGCGGATCATGCTCGGCCTGGCGGCGGTGCCTGCGATCGTGCTGATTCCCGCACTGGTGCGACTGCCCGAGACGGCACGATTCCTTGTGCTCAAGGGAAGGCTGGAGCAGGCACGGGAGTCGCTGGAACGCACGGATCCGGACGCCGATGTCGACGCCGAACTCGCCGACATGCAGGCCGCGATCCATGGAGAGCGTGGCGGCAGGATCAAGGAAATGCTGCGCAAGCCCTACCTGCGAGCCACGGTCTTCGTCGTCGGACTCGGATTCTTCATCCAGATCACGGGCATCAATGCCACCGTCGCCTACGGCCCTCGCATCTTCCAGGCGATGGGGGTCACCACTAACACTCAGTCCATCCTGATGTCGACGCTGGTGCAGTGCATCGCGCTCATTGCCGTCCTGGCATCCATGAGCGTGGTCGATCGCTGGGGGCGCCGTCCGATCCTGCTCACGGGTATCTCGATCATGATCGTCTCCCAACTGGCGATGGTCATCACTTTCGCGACCCAGGAGGGGGACGCGTTCACGACCGCGCAGGTGGTCCTCGGCTTCGTGGGACTCGCGGGCATCAACATCGGATTCGTCTTCGGGTTCGGGGCTCTCGTCTGGGTCTACTCAAGCGAGAGCTTCCCGGCACGCCTGCGCGGCTACGGGTCCAGCGCCATGCTCGGATCCGATCTCCTGGCCAACATCATCATCGTCCAGTTCTTCCTCACCGTGCTTGGCACGATCGGCGGTGCCTGGTCGTTCGGCATCTTCGCTATCCTCGCCGTGCTCGCCTGGGTCTTTGTGTGGCGCCTCGCCCCTGAAACCAAGGGGCGGGAGCTTGAGGAGATCCAGGGCTACTGGGAGAACGGCGGGCGCTGGCCCGGGAAGGGGTCGGGCTGATGCTGCGCGCCGGTGTCGATCTTGGGGGCACCAAGATCCAGACCGTCATCGTCGACAACGAGGGCACCGTCCTCGGACAGTGCCGACTCCCGACCCCCCAAGACCGCGGTCCGACCGGAGTCCTCGATGCCATTGTGCAGTCCGTTCGCGGCGCACTGGGCGATGCCGGTGCGGCCGAGTCGGACCTACTGGGCATCGGCGTAGGCGCCCCCGGGCAGATCGATCACGACGCTGGCACCGTGAGCCATGCGGGCAATCTCCCCGACTGGCTGGGCACCATCGCGGTGGCAGGCCCCCTGCGCGAAACACTCGGAGTCCCGATCGAGCTTGCCAACGACGTGCAGGTGGGCGTCATGGCCGAGTCACGCCTGGGAGCTGGTCGACCGTACTCCTCGATGCTGGGCATCTTCTGCGGCACCGGCGTGGGCGGCGGCATCGTCATCCACGACGAACTCTGGCTGGGACGCGGAGCCGCGGGCGAAGTCGGCCACATGGTGGTCGAACCCGACGGGGCGCCATGCCCGTGTGGCCGCAAGGGCTGTCTCGAGGCGTACGCCGGCAGGGCAGCGATGGAGATCGAGGCGCGTCGACGCATCAGCAAGGGCAAGCACAGCGATCTGATCAAGATCATGGAGAAGAAGGGCCGCACGCGTATGTCCAGCGGAGTCTGGGCCAAGGCTCTCGAGAAGGACGACCACCTTGCTGTGCACCTCGTCGATCGCGCCATCTGGGCGCTCGGTCTCGCCGCCGCGAGCGCAGTCAATCTGCTTGACGTAGAGGCCGTCGTCATCGGCGGCGGCCTGGGCACCCGCCTCGGCGCACCCTTCGCGGATCGCATCCGTGAGGAGATGCTGCCCCATCTGATCCTGCCCGAGCGAGCGCCGCAGGTCCTTAGCGCCGCCCTCGGTGACCTCGGTGGCGCTATGGGCGCGGCACTGCGCGTGGAGCACACTCTGCCCCCACCGGGTGATCTCGGCGTGGTCTCGGACCCGGATGCCTGAGGTCGCGCGCGGCGCGGTCATGGCCGCGGAGATCGCCGAGCAGCCTGACGCGCTCGCGAGGCTGCTTGCTGACGGTGGGGGGCAGATCGCGGACATCGCCGGTCGGGTGTCGAGCGAGCCGCCCAGGTTCGTTCTTGTCGCGGCACGGGGCACGTCTGATCACGCAGCCCTCTACGTCAAATACCTGATAGAAACCCGGCTCGGCCTTCCGGTCGGTCTTGTCTCGCCATCGACGCTGACCGTGTATCACGCGCGACCGCGCTACGACGACGTGCTGTGGATCGCCATTAGCCAGTCGGGTGGCTCCCCGGATCTCATCGAGTCAACGGTGCGGGCACGCGAATGCGGTGCGTCGACGCTGGCCATCACGAATGCTGCGTCCTCCGACCTCGCGCTCGCTTCCGATGCGCACATCGACGTCTTGGCCGGCCCTGAGCTTGCCGTAGCAGCCACCAAGAGTTACACGAGCGAACTCCTCGCATCCTGGCTGTTCGTGGAGTCGTGGACACGTGGCGATATCAGTCGTGCTGAGGCGCTTCCCGAACTCGCCAGGCAGGTCATCGGACAAGGTGCAGGGATCGACGCGGCCTCCCGATACAGGTTCGTCGAGCGACTCGTGACGACCGGACGAGGATTCGCCTACCCCACGGCACGCGAAGCGGCCCTCAAACTCATGGAAACGTCGTACCTCTCGGCCCACGCCTTCTCGAGCGCGGATCTCATGCACGGACCGCTCGCGATGATCGATGAGGACCGGCCCGTGATAGCCATCGTGCCCTTCGGGCCCGCGGGTGCGTCCATGCAGCCTGTGCTTGATCGTCTGACGGAGCGCGGTGCCGACGTGCTCGTCGAGGGTGACATCTCCCGGACTACCGATGCTGCAGGGCATATCCCCCTGCCACAGACAGATGATGACGTTGCGCCGATTCTGCAGATCCTTCCTCTGCAGCAGCTTGCCTGCGCCATGGCGATCGCCCGCGGTTACGACCCGGACGCGCCCCGGGGGCTTCGCAAGGTGACCGAGACCCTGTAGAGCCGCGCGCTGCTGCTAGGCGGGAGTACCCGCCCTCACCACGCGAGTGACCATCAACGTGTCGTCGAGCGCGACGACATCTGCCCTCTGCCCTACGGCGAGCAGCCCGCGGTCGCGCAGTCCCATCGCGCGTGCCGGGGCGGCTGAGACGGCTTCACTGGCTTGGCTGGGGGTGCGGTCCGCGAGCCGCACGGCTCGGCGCCACGCGGAGTCCATGAGCAGCGTGCTACCCGCCAGACTTCCACCGTCCCTAAGGCGGGCCACCCCGTCGTGGACGACGACCTCCAGGTGGCCGATGCGGTAGTTGCCGTCACCCGCACCGGCGGCCGCCATCGCGTCGGTGACCAAGGCTCCCCGGCCACCCGCTGCCGACAGGGTCAGAGCCACCACATCCGGGTCCAGATGCACACCGTCGCCGATGACCTCGCAGGTGACGCGCGGATCGGCAAGGAGTACACCCACGGGACCGGCGTCTCGGTGCAGGAGCGGCGGCATGGCATTGAACAGATGCGTGGCTACCGTCGCCCCCGCGTCGATGGCAGCTCGGACGACATCACCATCGGATGCCGTGTGGCCAACCGCCGCGACCGCACCGCGCTCGGTGATGATCCGAATCGACTCGAGGGCTCCAGGGAGTTCCGGCGCGATGGTCACCATCGAGATTCGACCAGCGCCGGTCTCCATGATGTCCGCCACCGCGTCCGGATCGGGATCGGTCAGGGTGCGGGGATCGTGCGCCCCGCAGTAGGACGGTGATATCCACGGGCCCTCGAGGTGGATACCGTGAATCTCGCCCGCGTCGACGAAGGGCTTGAGCGCCTCGATCTGGACACGCAGGTCGTCGTACGTCGCGGAGACCAGGCTGGCATTCATCGTCGTCGTGCCATGCGCACGGTGGGTGGCCACCGCCCCGAGAATCTGCTCGGGATCCGCGCTCGTGAAGGATGCGCCCCCGCCTCCGTGGCAGTGCATATCGACGAAGCCCGGCAGCAGCACGGTGGCTCGCACCGCCTCGCTCGGTGCGGATCCTTGACCCGCTTCGACAATCGTGTCTCCCTCGATGCGGAGCCACCCTTCACCATGGTCCGCATCCGCGTCGATGATGCGCTGCGCAGCGAGCACCATGGACATGCCCCGACCCTAGGACATCCGATGAGTGGGTAGGGTCGTCATGATCGATGCGTCTTCATCGCCTTCACCACCGTCATCATCGGGAGCGCAATGCCGAGCCTGCTGGACTACCCCGCGTACCCACTCCTCTTCGGCCAGTCGCCGGTCCACCCCCTGGAGAGGTTGACCGCTGATCTCGGCGGCGCCTCCATTTGGGCCAAGCGCGAAGACTGCAATTCCGGCATCGCCTTCGGCGGCAACAAGACACGCAAGCTCGAGTACCTCGTCGCCGACGCACTGGCACAAGGCTGCGACACGCTCGTCTCGATCGGCGGCGTGCAGTCCAACCACACGCGCCAGGTCGCGGCCGTCGCGGCCCGCGTCGGCATGAAGTGCGTGCTGATCCAGGAGAGCTGGGTCGACTGGCCGGATGCTGTCTACGACAAGGTCGGCAACATCCTCATCAGCCGACTGGCCGGGGCCGATGTACGCCTGGTGAAGGCGGACTTCGGCATCGGCTTCAAGGAAAGCTGGGAGAAGGCGATCGCGGAGATCGAGGCATCCGGGGGCAAGCCCTACGCCATCCCCGCCGGGGCATCCGACCACCCCCTCGGAGGTATGGGATTCGCGCGCTGGGCTTACGAACTCGCCGAGCAGGAGGCCGAACTCGGCGTCTTCTTCGACACCATCATCGTCAACTCCGTGACCGGCTCCACGCAGGCAGGCATGGTCGCAGGCTTCGCCGTCCTGGAGCAGGAGGGTGCGCGTCCACGACGCGTGCTCGGCGTCGACGGCTCCGCCAAGCCGGCGCAGACCCGAGAGCAGATCGCACGCATCGCCGATGACACCGCGCGCAAGATCGGTCTTGATCGGGAGATCACCGAGGCGGACATCGAGCTCGATGAGCGATTCCACGCCGGGATCTACGGCATCCCTGACCAGACGACCATCGCAGCCATGAAGCGTGCGGCCCGGACCGAGGGCATGGTCACCGACCCGGTCTATGAGGGGAAGTCGATGGCGGCTCTCATCCACTGCGTCGAGTCACGTGAGATCGATCCCTCGTCGACCGTCCTCTTCGCCCACCTGGGCGGGCAGCCGGCCCTCAACGGCTACAGCGCACTCTTCTCCTAGGCTGATCCTGTGACCACGCCCGCGCCGATGCCAGCAGGCTGGTACGACGATCCGTTCACGGACCACCTCCAGCGCTACTGGACGGGGGACTCGTGGACCAAGGAGACGCGCCCGCGCCCGGGGACGCTGCCCCCCTCAGCATTGACGCCGGCACCGCCGACACCGAACGCCCCGACGGGAGCACCGGTGCGCGACTGGCTCATCCCTTCGATCCTGGCGATCATCTTCTGCGCCTGGCCTTTGGCCATCCCCGCATTGGTCTACGCCATCAAGGCCAACAGCTCCAAGAAGCAGGGCAATATGGCCGCCGCTGAGCTTCAGAGCAAGCGCGCGCGACTCTGGGTCATCCTGTCGGTAGTTCTCGGCATCGTCGTGTGGATCTATCTCGGCTTCGTCATTGCGACGACCGACGTCCCCACCGACCAGGGCAACCTCACGCCCTTCGGCGCCTGACTCTCCTAGCCGCAGAGGGACTTGATCAGCGGCACGGGGTCCTTGTAGCCACCCGACCAGCCGTTAGGCCGCACCTCAAGGTGCAGGTGCACCGCCCCGGGCGAACCGGTGTCCCCCATGTAGCCGATGAGTTGCCCAGCCTTCACGGATTCGCCGTAGCCAACGAGGATCTTGTTGAAGTGCCCGTAGAAGTACATCCCGCGCGGGCCGGTGATGTCGAGGATGAGGGCACCATTGCTCTGGTAGCCCGAACGCGTCACCGTGCCCGAGTCGATTGCGTAGATCGGCTCACCCCGACTTCCCATGAGGTCCAGGCCAGCATGCGTGCGCCCGCCCGGGCGCGATGCACCGAGGCCATCGCCGTAGTAGAAGTTCTTGACGGGGCAGAAAAGGTTGCCATTGCCTCCGGCGCCGCCATTGCCACCCCCGGAGTTGCCGCCGCCGGAGTTGCCTGATCCGCCGGAGTTGCCGCCGTTGCCGGTCTGCTTGGGCACTCCGGGGCCGAAGACGGTCCCATAGGTCGCGTGTGCCGTAGCGGCACGGCTCGCCAGTTCCTTGCCTAGCGCTCCCCACGTGTACGTCGCGATGACTCCCGTCGTCGGGATGCCGTTGTCGGACTGGAACTGACGCACAGCCTTGGCGGTCACCGGTCCGAAGTAGCCGGTTGCCGGCTTGACGCCGAGCGCCCGCTGCACGACGGCCACCGACTCGCCCTGATCAGTCTCCTCAAGAACGGGCGCGTCCGACGCCTTGGCAGTGCGCGTCTTGGCCTCGGCGTCCGCCTGGGCGGACTCCTGAATGTCCGCGGGCTCGCCGTCAACGAACCCGTCGGCGGTGCTTGCCGCATCGAGCGCGGCCGCGACCGTCTCAGCACCTAGGGCTGACCACGTGAAGGTGGCGATCTGTCCGGTGGCCGGCAGGCCGATGGCCTCCTGATACTCAGCGACGGCTGCCTTGGTCTTGGGTCCGAAGTATCCGGTGGGCTCGACGTCGAGCGCGCGCTGCGCGATCTCGATGACGGTGCCGTAGTCACCCTCGCTCGCGACGGGCAGGTCTTCGGCAGGAAGGCCAGCAGCATCTTGGTCGGCAGCGGCACTGCGGGCCTTGGGAACTGACTCCTCGGCAATGGCCTGAGCGGGCTCCTCCGTTGCCGGCGCGGCCGCAGTCACTGGCGTGAGGGGCTCGGATGTCGCGGGGAGTGGCTCGTCGCCGATGGCGGCCAAAGCCTCGCGGAGTTTCTCCTCTACCTGGGCCTCGGTAGCCGCAGCGGACGGCGTCTGGGCAACGACCGGGGCGCCGGCGGCAGCCGGAGCGACCTCAGCGGCCGGTCGGACGATCGCCACGAGACCGCCCACCGCCAGGAGGCCCAGGACGGTGACGGTGACAGACAGCCGACGCAGACGGCTCACCCGAGCCCTCTCGCGGCGCTCAGCACGGGCGGCGCGGCGGTCCTCGAGGTCTGACTGGTCAGGCAGATCGCTCCACATAGGCATGGGAACATAACAGGAAGGTCACGGACTCGTCACATCCGTCTCATCTGCCTCGCGCCTCCTTGACTCCGGCGTGTCGGGCTTCGCCCCACGGGCCCCGCCAAAGTCCGGCGTGTCGGAGTGGCGCAGGTCACATACACCCCGCCCTGGGTTCGCCCGCACGCCAGCCCTAGCCGGAGTTCGGGCGATTCAGCGAGGATTCCTCCGCATTCCTCCCGAACTGCGGGCGGCTCCGCCTGGCGCCGATGCGTGCAGCGAAGGCGAGTCTCAGGACCCGGTAGCGATGTGGCCGGAAGGGCTCGAGCACCTCGAGCATTCGGGCATCGTCACCCCGGCGCTCGCCCGCCAGCGTCGAGGTGATGAGGGACGGGATCCCCGAGTCACCGGTGATCACGGCGTCCGCGTCACCCCACGTCATCGCCGCGAGGCAGGCCCGGGTCCACGGCCCCACCCCGGTGACGGACCCCAGTCGCGCCAGGGCCTCATCACTCGGCTGTCCCGCAAGGAGGTGCAGACGGTCGGCCACACGGGCTGCCTCGATCAAGGTCGAGGCTCGGCGCGCGTCGATGCCGAGCGCTCTCAAGGACCACGGTGCGGCGCGCGCGAGACGTTCGGGTGCCGGTGGCGTGTACAGCCCCTCGTGGCTCTCGACGGATTCACCGAAGGTGGTCACGAGACGCTGCCACTGAACTGCCGCGTCCGTACGCCGAATGCGCTGCTGCACGACGAACCACGTCAGGTCGTGCC
>JBMTDJ010000078.1:0-9506 GCA_049431945.1 Candidatus Nanopelagicales bacterium
GCCTGGTCATCGCCGTCATCGCAAATGGACTCCCGCTCATCACCCAGCAGTCCGGCATCCAGTTCATCGTCACGGGCTTGGTCCTCCTCGTTGCCGCGAGCGTCGATGCGATCTCGCGCCGACGGGCGGCCTCGACGGGCAGGTAGTGAGGTGTCGACTCGCTCCGGAGCGACGCAGGACGAAGTACGCCGCTCCAATCTCTCCGCAGTGCTGCGCCTGCTGCACCTCGGCGGCGCTCACACCCGGTCGCAGTTGACCGGCCTCACGGGCCTGAATCGCAGCACGGTCGGCGATCTCGTCAACTCGCTCGCTTCACTCGGCCTGGTCCGTGAGCGGCCCGGCGAGGTCCGAGGAGTCGGACGCCCGTCGCTCGTCGTCGAGCCGGTCGCCGAGTCCGTGGCCGTCCTCGCGCTGGACATGCGGGTCGAGAGGACCGTCGCCGCACTGGTGGGGCTTGGCGGCGAGGTCTTCGCCCGGGCTGAGCGCCGACACCTCGAGGGCGAGCGCGAAGCACTACTCGATGACGTGGTCCACGTGAGCCGCGAGGTGCTCGCGACGCTGCCGGCTGGAGGAGAGCTCGTGGGGACGTGCGCCGGCGTGCCCGGCGTGGTGAGCGTCACCGACGGGCTTGTGCGCCTCGCTCCCAACCTGGGGTGGACGGACGTCCCCCTCGGCGACTTCCTGCGCGATCGCGTCGGTGCCGGAGTCGGCGAGGTCAGCATCCGCAACGATGCGGACCTCGGCGTGCTCGCGGAGCATCTGCGTGGAAGCGCGCGCGACAGCACCACCGTGCTCTACCTCGCCGGGGATATCGGCATCGGCGGCGGACTCTTCGTCGACGGGCATCCCCTCGTCGGCGCCGGAGGCTACGGCGGCGAGGTCGGCCACATGCGCGTCAATCCGCAGGGGCGCACCTGTCGATGCGGCTCGACCGGGTGCTGGGAGACCGAGATCGGATTCGCGAATCTCGCGCGCGCGGCCGGGATCGAAGCGGGTCCGGTCGAGCTCGCGGAGGCCGCGGCCCATGGTGACGCGCGGGTCATCACCGCATTCGAGTCCGTCGCCGAGTGGCTCGGTCTCGGCCTGGTGAATCTGGTTAACATACTCAACCCTCAGTCGATCGTGCTGGGTGGACACCTCGCCACGGTCTACGCGGTCGCAGGCGAGCGCGTCGATTCACAACTTGACGGCGCGCTGCCAGCGGCGCGCGATCTGGTGCGCGTGACCTCATCGCAACTCGGCAGCGACGCGACACTCATCGGTGCGGCTGAGGTCGCGTTCGCGTCACTGATCGAGGATCCCGCGGGCCTCGCTCGCGACCGCGCCGCCAGCTAGACCGCGCGCTACGCGGATGATGAACGACCGTGTCCTGCGGGGGGATCGAGGCAGACCGTCTCTCCGCTCATCGCAGACTCGCGCGCGGCCTCGATGACACGCAGGTCGGCCACCACATCCTGAGGATCCACAGGTGGCTCTCCTTCCCCGCGGATGGACCGGGCCACCTCGCGGTAGTAGGTGGGCCATGCGCCGCGCTCCCGCGGGAGGGATCGGGGTGGTTCCGTGCCGCCGACGACGAGGGCGTCGTCGGCCTCCTTACCCCAGCCGGCGTCGCGTGGATTCTGGCCGGCGCGCAGGGCGTCCTCCTGGGTGTCGAGGGTGTCGACGAGCAGGCCACCTCCGGTCCCGAGCAGGCGTAGTCGCGGACCGATGAAGGCACTGGCCGAGCTCACGCTGAGGATGCTGACTGCGCCGGATACATGCTCGAGCACGACCTGCGTGTCGTCGTCGGCAGTGCCGGGTCCGTCCTGGCGCACGGTGCGAGCGCTGGCGAATACGCGTGCGACCGGGCCGAGGAGGTGCAGCGCCTGGTCGACGAGATGCGCGCCCAGGTCGTACAGGAGTCCGGGCAGGTCCTCGGGTGGACCATCCTCGCGCCAGCCACCCTTCGGAGTGGGACGCCAGCGCTCGAAGCGAGACTCCAAGCGATGCGGCGTACCGATGAGGCCCTGCTCGATGGCCCTTCGCGCCGTAAGGATCTCCGAGTCCCATCGCCGGTTCTGGAAGACGTGGAGTTGGCGATCGCGCTCGTGCGCGAGGTCGATGAGTGCCTGAGCCTGTGCCGCCGATCCGGCGAGGGGCTTGTCGACGACCACGTGCAGGCCCGCGCCGAGCGCGGCCGTGGCCTGCGGCACGTGGGCGGAGTTGGCGGTGGCGATGACCGCGATGTCGGCCGACTGCTCCCACGCCTCATCGACCCGGTCGAGGATAGTGACGCCGGGGAGGTCCTGCCGAATCTGGTCCTGCCGCTCAGGGTTGGCCGTGACGACAGCGATAACGTCGATGTCCGGTTCGGCGCCGATCAACGGGGCATGGAAGACGCGACCGGCAAGTCCGTAGCCCAGGAGAACGGCCCGCAACGGCACCGATCAGCCCCAGTAGACGTGAACGCGGATTCCCACGGGGGCTCGGTCGAAGAGCTTCGCGACGCCGTCGAGGTCAGCGACATTGACGCAGCCGTGGGAGCCGCCGCCGGGGTAGTAGCCGCTGGCGGCGAACGTCGACGAGTAGTGGACAGCGATGTCGCCGTTGAAGAAGAGTGCGTAGGGCATCGGTACTCGGGGGGCATTGGGACCGTTGATACCTGAGGTCGCGTATCGATCCTTGTAGTACACGCGATACGTGCCGGTGGGCGTCTCGAGGCCAGGCACACCGAAACGCACATCGAGGGTCTGCACAACCTTGCCGTCGCGGACGAACCTCAGCACCTTCGACGTCTTGTCGATGCAGATGACCTTCTGCTCGGACAGGCAGGCCTTGGGCAGTTTGCCCACTCGGTTGCCAACCTCCTGCAGTTTGTTCCAGGTGCCCTTGTTGATGCGCTTGGTCATGGCGAGGAAGAACTTGCGCTGGAACTTCTTCACGGCGAGCCTGGTCTCCCGGCCGAAGGACTCCCTCTCGATCTCCTGCTTGCGGATCTCGTAGCCGAGCCACACGAGGCGCTTTTGAGCCAGGCGCACCGAGTCACCTCGGTCCATGTACGTCAGCGGGACGTCCTTGGGGATAGGCGGCGGCTCGGCCGCGGATGCTGTGCCAGCCCCGACGAGGGGCAGGGTGGAAAGCGCTAGGGCGGCCGTGATGCTGGCGGCGACGATGCGGAGTTTCATGATCCCTCTGGAGTTCGGTCGGTAGGCCACCCACGCTATCCGTTACAGGGCAGTATCGGGGGGTGAATGTAGGTCAGGGGAAGGACACCGGGGAAGCCGGGCGCATGGCCGAGTGCGGCAACTACCGCTTCGGCCCCGATGAAGCCGGTCCCTGGTACCTCTGGGGCCCCTACCTCGCCGAGCGCGCCTGGGGCACCGTCCGGGAGGACTACTCCGCAGACGGCGATGCCTGGCGGTATATCCCCTACGACGCGGCGCGGTCCCGGACCTTCCGCTGGAGCGAGGACGGCATCCTCGGCTTCTGCGACCTCCATCAGGACTTGGCCTTCTCGCTCGCCATGTGGAATGGCCGCGACGGTCATGTGAAGGATCGATTCTTCGGCCTGGACGGGTGGCAGGGCAATCACGGGGAGGATGCCAAGGACTACTGGTGGTACGACGACGCGACGCCCTCCCATGCGTGGCTTCGTGCCCACTATCACTATCCGCAGCGGGCGTTCCCCTACGACGAACTCGTCGCGGTCAATGGAGCGCGCACCCGTCAGGACCCGGAGTTCGAACTGCTCGACACGGGAGTCTTCGACGACGACCGATACTGGGTGGTCGATGTCGCGTATGCCAAGGCGGATCCCACCGATACCTCGATCCGCATCCGCGTCACGAACGCGGGCCCGGATGACGACACCCTGCATCTGCTTCCCAGCGCGATCTTCCGCGACACCTGGTCGTGGGGCAAGGGTCGTCCCGTTCCCCAGTTCTCGCTGGATGCCGGCAGCATCGTCGCCGATCACTGGCGCCTGGGCACTTACCATCTCGATGCAGCATCAGCCTCCGATGGCACCGAGCCCGAGGCCCTCTTCTGCGACAACATCACCAACTCAGAGCGCATCTTCGGCACGCCGCTGGATCGTCCCTATCCCAAGGACGGCATCAACGATCACGTCGTGAGCGGTGCCGACACCGTCAACCCCGATCAGCAGGGCACGAAGTGCGCATGGCACTACGCGCTGAACGTGCCTGCGGGCGCGACGGTGGAGGTCCGCCTCCGCCTGTGGTCGCCCAGTGACGGCGACCACCCGGATCCGGGATGGGCGGAGTCACGCTTCGATGACCTCATGGCCCTGCGAGAGCGCGAGGCCGACGATTTCTACGCCGCGCTGGCGCCGCCCGACGCGAGCGAGGAGCGGCAGGAGATCATGCGTCGCGCCTTCGCCGGGATGATCTGGTGCAAGCAGTTCTTCCGCTATGACGTCTCCCGGTGGCTCGACGGCGATCCGACGGAGCCGCCCCCTCCCCCCGGGCACGCCCTCAGTCGCAACGGTCACTGGCGCAATCTCGACGCGTACGACGTCATGTCCATGCCTGACTCGTGGGAGTACCCGTGGTTCGCGGCTTGGGATCTCGCCTTCCACACCGTCGTCTTCGCGCACATCGACCCGGAGTACGCGAAGTATCAACTCCTGCTGATGCTGCGCGAGTGGTACATGCACCCCAACGGGGCCCTACCGGCGTACGAATGGAACTTCGACGACGTCAATCCTCCGGTGCATGCCTGGGCGGCGATCCGAGTCTTCGAGATCGATGGGGCCCGCGACCTCGACTTCCTCGCTCGCGTCTTCCAGAAGCTCCTCATCAACTTCACGTGGTGGGTGAACAAGGTCGATAAGGAGGGCAACAACGTCTTCGAAGGCGGCTTCCTCGGACTGGACAACATCGGGCCGATCGATCGGTCGCACCTGCCCGAGGGCTACGTCATCGAGCAGGCCGACGGCACCTCCTGGATGGCGTTCTACGCGCTGATGATGCTCCGGATGGCCATCCGGCTGGCGCCGCACGACGACGCGTACTCCCCGATGGCGCTGAAGTTCCTCGAGCACTTCGCGACGATCACTGACGGCGTGGCCAGCGTCGGACTGTTCGATGCTGAAGACGGTTTCTTCTACGACCAGCTCGTGCGCCCGGATGGCAGTCGTGAGCCGATTCGCGTGCGGTCCTTGGTCGGTGTCATTCCCGTGCTCGCCGGTGCCTACATCGATCAGAGCACGCGGTTCGCCAAGTCGCCGCGCTATCAGCGACGCCTGGCTGACTTCCTGCGCCGACGCGGGCTCGATCATGACGCCAACGACCTGGAGCACAGTGCTGGCTTCCTCCAGATTCGCCACGATCCTGATGGAGACAAGGCCCTGCTCACGGTGGTCGATCCCGATCGCCTACGCAGGGTCCTGTTGGAGGTGCTGAGCGAGGAGTCCATGCTGTCGCCGTACGGCTTGAGATCGGTGTCCAAGCGGCTCGAGGGTGCGCCGTACCAGATCAATGTGGATGGGCAGGAGTACGGCATCGACTACGAGCCCGCGGAGTCCACCACGCCGATCTACGGCGGCAACTCCAACTGGCGCGGGCCGGTGTGGTTCCCCATCAACCACCTTGTCATCGAGGCGCTCGAGCGCTACTACCTCTATCTCGGCGATGACTTCACGGTGGAGTGCCCGACCGGCAGCGGCGTGATGATGAACCTTCGCGAGGTGGCGGCCGAGATCCGACGTCGGCTCATCGCGATCTTTGAGGATGGCCCGGATGGCTCACGGCCGGTCTTCGGCGGGTCCGAGCGTTTCCAGCGAGATCCGCGGTGGCACGATCCGCTGTTCTACGAGTACTTCCACGGAGATAACGGGGCCGGCCTCGGCGCCTCGCACCAGACCGGCTGGACCGGCCTCGTGGCCGACCTCATCATCGGCCGCAAGGGCTAGCTCTCGACCGAGTCGATCGAAGTTCGGGAGTTCGAGCGAGCATTTCTCACTATCTCTCCCAAAGTTCGCTGGTTCCACCTAGCTGCACCTCTGGGTGATGACGGCGGCGACCACCTCGGCGATCACGCCCTCGGGATCGTTGATCAGGCGCTCCCACGTAAACCGCAGGATCACCCAGCCACGGAGAACCAGCATGTTCTGTCGCTCTCGATCCCGTTCGAAGGATCGTCGATCCGAGTGGAAGGCTCGTCCGTCGACCTCGATCGCGATCTTCAGCACCGGATCGGCGAAGTCGATCTCCGCGAGAGTCCTGCCCTGTTCGTCGCGCACGGCGTAGTTGGCGATCCAGGTGCCTCCAGTGCGCTTGAGCAAGGCGGCCATCCGCTGCTCAGCTTCTGACCTCGAGCCTGAGGAGACTCGCGAGTCGATGTGTCTCAGGCGGGCGGCCCCCTTCTTGCCGTGGCCGGAGCGTTGCTCGACCCAACGGGCGAACGTGGGCGCATCCAGCCATCGACATTGCAGGGCGCGGTCGATCAGTTCCTCCGCCTCCCTGAGCGGGCAAACGGTAAGGGTGTCGAGCAGGGCGTCGCGCCTCGGTGCGAGTCGAAGACCGTTCATGGCCCGAACCTGCGACAGCGTGGATCTCCGGACGACGGTGACTCCGGGCAGGCCCACCCGGTGATGACCTGCATCGGCCACGATAAGCCGCGTTCCTGGCAGTGGCCACTCACCTAATCGCGCAGCGAGAGGCCCGCTGATGACTGCGCTCTCGGCGATGTTGAACATGAGTGTCCATGCCTGCCGAGGGTCTCCGCCGATAGCGAGCTGGTGAATCAGGAGCGCGCGGCCAGCACGTCCCCAGACACCGGATGCGATGCGTGTTCGGATGGCATGGTCGGAAAAGCCAGCGTCATGCGCCTGCGAGCGTGACACAACGCCGGCCTGGTCCTCGGCGAGCATGCGAAGGCGCTCCAGATCTTGATGGGGCATGTAGGTGAGACTGCCCCGGCGAGGGGAATCCGCGCTGCGGTTGTCCACAGGACTGGCACCGTTGGCCCATCCGGGCCGAACTATGGGAGTTCCAGCGAGGTTTCCTCAGCCAACCTCCCGAAGTTCGAGGGCTACGCCGTCTCGCGGGGGCCGGTCGCGACTTCGAACCAGCGTGGGCTCGTCGACGCCGGCGGATAGAGCAGCGTGCGCATGAGGATGAACGACGGACCGGGCCGTGCGGCCGCCTCGCCCAGGGCGGCGCGAAGTGACGCGGCGTCGTCGACCTCGGTGAAGTCGATGCCAAAGCTTGCGGCCAACTGCTCCCAGTCCGGCGTCACCAGATCGACCCCGCGCTCGGGATGGCCGAGCACCTGCTGGTCGTAGCGGAGCATCCCGTAGCCCCCGTCGTCGACGACCAGGAGCGTCACGGGAAGTCCCTCCTGCACGACTGCGGCCAACTCCCCGAGCGCGAACATCGGTCCGCCGTCACCGCACACGGCGAGGGTGGGTGCGCCGCTTGCCGCAGGGCCGATCGCGGCAGGGAGCGCGTATCCCAGCGTGCCCCAGCCGACCGGGTTGAGCAGGCGTCGAGGACGCGGCTGGCGACCGTGGCTGCTGAACCAGTAGCCCGGAATGCACATGTCGGTGACGATGGCACCGTGCTCAGGCCACGTGTCCACGGCGTCGACGAAGTCGATCGCGGGAGCCGTGCGCTCATCCGCCTGGAGTCGTGCGCGCACGCGCTCCCGCAGGTCAGTCGGCGCCCAGGGCGCGCGCGGGTCGGCCGGCAGAGTCTCGAGCAGTGAGTCGATGGTCGCCACCAGGTCAGCGGAGA
This sequence comes from Candidatus Nanopelagicales bacterium, assembly GCA_049431945.1. Taxonomy (GTDB): domain Bacteria; phylum Actinomycetota; class Actinomycetes; order S36-B12; family S36-B12; genus Mxb001. The sequence continues at coordinate 7,737 of JBMTDJ010000078.1, forward strand.
CGAGGAGGTCCCAACCGATCGTGCGGCCGATCTCCTCGCCCATCGAGATCGCGACGCGGCGCCCCGGCAGGGACATCTTCCAGTTCTTGGTGTGCATCGCGTCGAAGCCGCTGCCCACCACGATGAGTAGATCGGCATCTCCGATGAGTGACTCCACCTCGGGCTCGTGAGTCGACGTCTCGATCACCAGGGGATCACCCGCCATCACGCCTCGACCGGCGTACGTCGTCACCACGGGTGCGCCGAGGCGCTGCGCCAAGGCGCGGACGACGCGCTCTCCTTCGGGTCCGGACTGCGTGACGCCGCCGCCTGACCAGATGAGCGGGCGCCGCGCGGACCCGAGCTCGGCGGCGAGGGCCGCGGTGACCGAGGCCGAGGGAGCCGGGACCGCGTGAGCGGCGGTCGCTCTGCTGGACGGCACGTCGCGGGAGTTGCCCGGCGGGTCGGCGGAGCCGCCCCCTTGGGGCCACGCCGCATTGAGGATGTCCGACGGGATGCCGACGTACACCGGCCCGCGCGGAGCGGACATCGCCATATCCACCGCTTCGGACACTGCCGCCAACGCCTCGTCGGCGGACGCCACTGTCCGAGCTGGGCGTCCGAGCGAGGCGAAGGGCGCGGCCTGGTCGCGCATCTCATGGAGGATGCCGCGGGGGCCGTCCGGCGAGCGCAGGGCGGTGGACACGTCGCTGGAGATGAGGAGCACGGGCGCACCGCTCACTGCTGCCTCGCCGAATGCGGCAAGGGCGTTGGCCGCACCGGGACCGGTTGTGGTGAGGGCCACTCCGAGCCGGCCCGTCGCGCGCGCGTATCCGTCGGCCGCGTAGGCGCAGGCCTGCTCATGGCGCACGCCGACGATGCGCACGGGGGAGTCGGCGGACCAGAAGGCGAGGTTGTGCACGCCCGGCAGGCCGAAGGCCACCTCGACCCCCCGATCAGCCAGCAACTCGAGGATGGCTGTGCCGACAGTGCGCTGGGAAGTCACGGCACCAGCCTGTCAGAGACGCCGACCCCGTCCCTCGGGGTGGGTGGTGATCACCTGGTGGCAGGATCGGGCCATGGCCACCTACACCTCCCGCAATCCCGCCCGATTCGACGACGTCGTCACGGAAGTGCCGCTGGCCACGAGTGCTGAGGTGCTCGCCGCATGCGAGTCCGCTCACTCTGCTCAGCCGGGATGGGCGGCGGTGCCCGCACCCGCGCGCGGTCGAGTCATCGCCCAGGTGGGTCGGCTCTTCGAGGCCAACAAGGAGTCACTGTCGCGTCTCGTGACGCGTGAGATGGGCAAGGTCTACGCCGAGGCCCTTGGTGACGTCCAGGAGGTCATTGACACATGCGACTTCTTCCTCGGAGAGGGGCGTCGTCTCTACGGCCAGACCATCCCGAGCGAGATGCCCGACAAGCAGCTCTTCACGTTCCGCGTTCCCGTGGGCACCGCGATGATCATCACGGCCGGCAACTTCCCCGCGGCCGTCCCCTCCTGGTACATCGTGCCGGCGCTCGTCACGGGCAACACTGTGGTGTGGAAGCCGGCGGAGCAGACGGCGGCCATCGCGCACGCGATGGCGGAGATCTTCTATGCCGGCGGCGTGCCGCGCGACGTGCTCAAGGTCGTGGTCGCCGATGGTCCCGCGACGTACGACGGGCTGGAGGCCGCCCTGCAGGCCAAGCTTGTGCAGAAGGTCGGTTTCACCGGCTCGACCGAAGTGGGTCGTCGCCTCAGCGAGCTCGCGGGGCGCCACCTGCAGTCGCCGTGCCTGGAGCTCGGTG
>JBMTDJ010000079.1:0-9498 GCA_049431945.1 Candidatus Nanopelagicales bacterium
CGGCTAGCGAGTTTCGTCACTAACCCAATGGCGGTGGCGGTGGGATTTGAACCCACGGTGGAGTTGCCCCCACACACGCTTTCGAGGCGTGCTCCTTTGGCCGCTCGGACACGCCACCGCCCAAAAGGGTACACAGCGGGTCGCAGGGTCAACGTCGGCGGGCGAAGAACTCCCGGACGAGCAAACCGCATTCGTCGGCCAGTACTCCGCCGACCACCTCGGGTCGGTGCGACAGACGCCGATCGCGCAGGAGATCCCACGCCGACCCTGCGGCGCCGTACTCCTCGTTCCAGGCGCCGAAGATGACACGCTCCACGCGAGCCAGTTGTGCCGCCCCGGCACACATCGGACACGGTTCCAGTGTGACCACGAGGGTGCAGCCGACCAGGTGCGTGTCATCAAGGGCCAGGGCAGCCTGTCGCAGCACCACGACCTCGGCATGGGCGGTGGGATCGGTCAGAGCCTCGCGCCGGTTCGCGGACGATGCGACGACATCTCCCCCGGGGCCGATGATCAGTGCACCGACGGGTACGTCGTCATCTTCGGTGAGCAGGGACTCCCGCGCGAGTTCGAGCGCGGTGCGCATGGCGGCGACGTCGCTGTCGGCGTACCTCATCGCTCGAGAGCGGCGGACAACTGATCTTCGAATCCGAGGCGAGACGCGATCGCGAAGACCTGATCGTCCGGATACAGATCAGGATCATCGAGGATGAGCTCCATATCGCTCACGGGCATGCCCATGTCCGCGGCGAAAGAGATGTCGCCAACCGGCTCCACCTCGTCGAGCTCCTCGTCATCCTCGGGCAGGTCGGCCTCGAGCATGTCCGCGACCTCCTCGGCCAGCGGGAACTCCAGGGCAGCACCCACATCAGATAGCAGGAGGCGCGCAGCGCCATCGGGCATCATCCGCACGGCGACGAAGAAGTCCTCATCGACCACGAGAAAGCCCAGCGCTCCGCCCTCGGCGATCAACTGCCGCAGCGCCATGAGGAAGGAGTCGAGGGACTCGGTCGCGCGAGGCGGCAGGAGGGCGACCGACCAGCGGCCTTCCTCGCGCCATGCGGCGACGGCGTAGCCAGCGTCGTCATCCATGGGCCGAGCCCCTCTCCGCAACCATCTGGCTGCGGCCCCATGGTGACATGCGGGACTGCCCTCGCGTGACACCTTCGCCCCGATACGCTGCGGGCGTGCGCACAATCGTCGTCCAGCATCCGCTCGTTGCCCACAAGCTGACCACGCTCCGGGATGAGACCACCGACTCCGCGACCTTCCGGCTGCTCGTCGAGGAACTCGTCACGCTGCTTGCCTACGAGGCGACCCACCAGCTGCGGACGACGCCTGTGACGATCCAGACGCCGGTGGCCGAGACCACAGGGGTCCACCTCGCCCGACCGCGCCCGCTGGTCGTGCCGATCCTCCGCGCCGGCTTGGGCATGCTCGAGGGCATGATGCGTCTCATGCCGACGGCCGAGGTCGGATTCCTCGGCATGGTCCGCGACGACGACTCGCTGATTGCCTCGACATATGCCGATCGCATCCCCCACGATCTCGACGGCCGTCAGGTCTTCGTGCTGGACCCGATGCTGGCGACCGGTGGCACGCTCGTCACGGCCATCGACCTTCTGCTCGACCGCGGCGCGAGCGATGTCACGGCCATCGCCCTGCTCGCCGCACCGGAAGGCCTGCGCCACGTCGAGGAGACCTACGCCGGCAAGCCGGTCGACGTCACCGTCGTCACCGCCGGGCTCGACCTGCGCCTCAACGAGAAGGGCTACATCGTGCCTGGCCTCGGTGACGCGGGCGACAGGCTCTACGGAGTCGTCTAGGGCTAGAGCGCCTTGAGCGAGGTGACGACCTTGGTGAGGGAGTCCTTCGCATCGCCAAAGAGCAGCGTGGTCTTGGGGTCGTAGAGCAATTCGTTCTCGATGCCGGCGAAGCCCGGGCGCATCGATCGCTTGAGGAAGACGACCTGCTGGGCATTGTCGACGTCGAGGATGGGCATGCCGTAGATCGGCGCCGACTCATCACTCCGCGCGGCCGGGTTGACCACGTCATTCGCGCCCACCACGAGCACCACGTCGGTCGCGGAGAAGTCGGGGTTGATCTCCTCCATCTCCTTGAGTTGTTCGTACGGCACCGAGGCCTCAGCAAGCAGCACGTTCATATGCCCGGGCATGCGGCCAGCGACGGGATGGATCGCATAGTCGACCTCGATACCACGCGCCGCAAGCAGGTCGGCCAACTCGCGCAAGGTCGACTGCGCCTGCGCGACCGCGAGGCCATAGCCCGGCACGAGGATGACCTTGTTGGCGTAACCGAGCATGATCGCGATGTCGTTGGGGCCCGCTGACCGCACGGGTCGCTCCTCGCCCGGTCCGCCTCCGCCCTGGGTCGTGCCAGAGAACGCCCCGAAGAGGGTCGACGTGAGCGGTCGGCCCATGGCCTTGGCCATCTCGCGCGTGAGCAGCGTGCCCGAGGCGCCCACCAACGTGCCGGCAATGAGAAGCAGGACGTTGCCGAGCACATATCCCGATGCGGCGACAGCCAGTCCGGTGCAGGCATTGAGCAGCGAGATGACGATCGGCACATCCGCCCCGCCCACGGGAAGCACGAAGAGGACGCCGAAGGCCAGGGAGAGGACGAGGAGGAGGAGCACCACCCAGAACTGCGGATCGATGAACAGCCACACGGCAGTGCCCAGCGTCGCCAGCGCCACGAGGATGGTGACCCACTTGCCCGCGGGGATGACCACGGGTCTCGTGGTCATGATCTCCTGCAACTTCAAGAACGTCACGATGGATCCGCTGAACGCCACCGATCCGATGATGATCGTGAGCACAGTGAAGAGCGAGAAGAGGAAGTCGCCTTGATCGCCGAGATGCAGGTACTCAACGATGGCGATCAGACCCGCGGCACCGCCGCCTACGCCGTTGAAGAGGGCCACCAGCTGCGGCATTGCGGTCATCTTGACCCGCCGTGCCGAGATCCAGCCGATCACCGAGCCCACGAGGATCGCGGCGATGATGAGGACAAGGTTGTCGAGCTCGATACCGGTGAAGAAGAGCACGACCGTGGCGACGACCGCACCGATCGCGCCCAGGGCGGTGCCCAGGCGGGCGGTCTTCGGCGACGAGAGTCCCTTGAGGGACAGGATGAAGAGGACGGCAGCTGCGAGATTGACGAGCTGGGCCCACGTGGGGGCGTTCACAGGGTGCCCCCATCCGCGTCATTCGAGACCGTCTTGCGCGGCTTGAACATCTCGAGCATGCGGTCGGTCACGACGAATCCGCCGACGAGATTGATGGCACCGAGTAGGACGGCGAGCGTCGCCAGCACGATCTCGAGGATCCCCTCCGCGCTGCCCAGCACGATGATGCCGCCGATGAGGACGATGCCGTGAATCGCATTCGCACCAGACATCAGCGGGGTATGGAGGATCGTCGACACCTTGGCGACAACCTCGTATCCCACGAAGACACTGAGCACGAAGATAGTGAGGAGGGCTACGCCGTCCATGATCAGGATCCTCCCTGGAGCGCGGCCGTAGCCGCCTCGTTGCGGACGTCGCCGGCAAGGACGACGGCGCACCCATCGATGATCTCGTCGCTGGCATCGACCACGACCTGGCCGTCCTTGGCGACGAGTGTGAGGAGCGAGTAGACGTTCATGGCGTAGAGCTGCGAGGCATGCACCGGCATCTCGCTGGGCACGTCACGGCCACCCCAGAGCATGATCTCGCCGACCATGACCTCCTCGCCGGGACGCGATCCCTCGACATTGCCCCCGGTCTCGGCCGCGAGATCGACGACGACAGAGCCCGGTCGCATCCCCTCGACCATCGCCCGCGTCACGAGGAGCGGAGCCTGACGCCCCGGCACGGCGGCGGTCGTGATGACGACATCCGAGTCGGCCACGTGCGGCGCGAGCAGGTCCCGCTGCCGCTGGGCACGGTCGTCGCTCATCTCGCGCGCGTAGCCTCCGGCGCCCTCGAGTGCGTCGAGATCAAGTTGGATGAATGTGGCACCCATGGATTTGACCTCGTCGGCGCTCGCCGCTCGGACGTCGTACGCCGACACGCGCGCTCCTAGTCTCTTGGCAGTCGCGATGGCCTGCAGGCCCGCTACGCCTGCCCCGAGGACGAGTACGCGCGCCGGCTGAATGGTGCCTGCCGCTGTCATGAAGAGCGGGAAGAACTTCGGAAGGCGGTCAGCCGCCACAAGGGACGCGCGGTAGCCGGTCACCAGCGCTTGTGACGTGAGAGCATCCATCGACTGGGCGCGAGAGATGCGTGGGACGAGATCGAATGAGAGCCCGGTCGCACCCGCGTCATGCAGGCCTCGCACGGTATCGAGATCGATTGCGGGCGACAGGAACGACACCGACACTGCGCCCGCCTTGAGCCGCTTAGCGTGCGCGTAGTCCAACGGACGGACCGAGGCCACGACATCGGCCACGGCGAGCGCGTCGCCCATGTTCGCCGACGGAACCACGAGAGCCCCAGCCGCGAGATAGTCCGCGTCCGGGGCGAAGGCCTGGTCGCCCGCCCCCGACTCGATGACGACCTCAAAGCCCAATTGCGTGAACTTGCCGACGACGGACGGCACCACGGCCACCCGCCGCTCTCCCGGGCGCGTCTCCCGGGGCACGAGCAGCCTCATACTCAACCTCCGAGCCCAGAGCCTAGGGGCACTACCTTGTCCGCATGCGAGGACCTTGGGCACATGTGCGCGGGATTCGCCGGCCCGAGGCATTCCACGGGCATGGGATCCGCCGCGGATTCTTCGAGGGGTGGTACGTCAAGCTCGTCGACGCCGACCAACGGGCCAAGTGGGCGGTGATCCCCGGGGTCTTCCGGGGCCGCGACGGAGACGATGTCACGGACGAGGCCTTCGTCCAGGTCCTCGACGGAGCAACGGGGCGCTCGTGGTACCACCGCTACGACACCGTGGACTTCGCGGCGAGCGATCGGATATTCGATGTGCGCGTCGGACCTAACCGCTTCGGGCGTGAAGGTGTCCACCTCGATCTGCCCGGGCTGCGCGGTGATATCGCGTTTGTGTCAGAGTTCGATCCGTGGCCGGTGACCTGGCGGAGGCCGGGCATCATGGGGCCCTACGCCTGGGTGCCGATGATGGAGTGCTATCACGGCGTCGTGTCCTTCGGCCACCGCCTGAGCGGCTCCTTGCACGCTGACGGAGTGACCCAGGACTTCACCGGCGGCCGCGGCTACATCGAGAAGGACTGGGGTCGGGCCTTCCCCGCGGGATACGTCTGGATGCACTCCAATCACCTGGCTGACGCCCCCGAGGCCTCCCTCGTCGCGTCCGTGGCGATCATCCCGTGGCTGCGATCGTCCTTTCGCGGCTTCATCGTGGGGCTCAGACTGGGTAGGTCGCTGCACTCCTGGGCGACGTACAACGGCTCGACGGAGGTGGCCCTGTCCATCGACGACAGCCACGTGCACTGGAGCCTGGACGGGCCCTCCGGACTGCTTGAACTCTCAGCCGAGCGGGTGCGAGGCGGACTGCTGCACGCCCCGATCCGCACACGCATGCACGAGCGCGTCGAGGAGACCCTCGACGCCACCCTAGGCGTGCGGCTCACCGACCCGCGCGGCACTGTCGTGCTCGACACGAAGGGCACGTGCGCAGGCCTGGAAGTGCACGGTGACCTCGCGCGCCTGCTCGCCGTAGGGACGCGCTAGCCGGGATCGTCAGAAGGGGTCATCGTCGTCTCGCCGCGCGAGGATCTGAGCAACGACCCGCATCATCATCGTGGCGGACAGGAAGAGGCCGACGAAGCCGATCAGGCGCAGGGGGTTGGCCACGGTGTCATTCGAGGCCATTCCACCGGCAATGAGCACGAGGCCTGATCCGATGAGCCCGAAGACGCCGACGACGGTGAAGATCACACGATTGATCCAATGCTCCATGCGATGACCGTCCGACCCTGAGAATCGGTCGATTCGCAGGGTGAATCTGCCGCTGCGAGCCTGGAGTGCCAAGTCCTCAGCAACCTGCGGCATCGAGCGCAGGACAGGGAGGGCTCGAATCACTTCACGGGTCAACTGGTCACGCGGATCGAGTTCGCTGTGCGCAACGATCTCGCCCATCTTGTCCTGCGCCGCAGGACCCATTCGGAAGTCGGGGTCGAGGACGCGCAACGTTCCGTCCAGGGTGAGGATTGCGCGCGCCAGGATGGTCAAGGAGGGAGGCGCGCCCACCCCGTGACGATCGAGCACGCGGATGATCTCCGAGATGGCCCCCGGATCGAAACCCCCTCCCTGCAGGGTGGTGAGGACGACCCCGAGGTCAAATTCCAGGGATGTGATGTCGATGTTCTCGCCAGCTTGGCCGGCCACACGACGCACGGCCCGCGCGAGCACGGACGGGTCTCGGAGGGTGAAGCCCAGGGCCATCTGCTGTAGCCCCTCGAGCGTGACCGGGTCGATCCATCCGACGGCACCGAAGTCAATGAGCCACAGGGTCCCGCTGTCATCGACCATGACATTCCCCGGATGGGGATCGGCGTGATAGACGCCGTCGGTGAGGATCTGGCTGAGGAATGAGTCGAGCAGGCTGCGCGCGAGACGGGGCCGAGAGGCGCCACATGTGTCAACAGCTCGCTGGTCCGAGATGGACTCGCCGACGACTTCGTCCATCACCAGCACGCGCCTGGTCGTGAGATCCGCATAGATCTCAGGAATCCGCACGCCCTCGTCGTCCGAGCGAGCGCGGCGCATGGCCGCATTGTTCGTCGCCTCACGCGTGAAGTCGAGTTCCTCCGTGATGCCAGCGACGAGTTCACGGGCCAGGCCTACGATGCCGACTCTCCTCGCCGCGGCCGACTGCCTCTCCAGGCTGCGCGCCCCGCCAATGAGCACACGGCCGTCAATGGCGACGTTGTCCTCCACATCGGGGCGCTGGACCTTGACGATCACGTGGCGCCCATCGCGCATCACAGCCCGGTGAGTCACGCCTATGGACGCTGCCGCTAGAGGCTGCTCGGAGAAGCTCGCGAAGATCGTCTCCAGCGGTGCTCCAAGTTCGGCTTCGACCACGGATCGCACGACGGGGAACGGAAGTCCGGGTACCGACGACCGCAACTGCGCGAGCTCGTCAGTGATCACCGGCGGCAGGAGATCGTCGCGAGTCGAGGCGATCTGGCCGAACTTCACGAGCATGCCGCCGGACTCCTCAAGAGTAAGGCGCAGGGCGCGGGCCGTCTCGGGTGATAGAAGCTCAGCACGCGACGCCAACCGACGGCCAATGAGGCCATGACGGCGCGCGATCCGGGCGATCTGCGTCAGTCGGCGAGTGACAGCGATCCGTGCCTTGATCGCACGGATCGGTCGAGGGAATCTGCGCCGGCCCCTGCGGGGTCGGAGCATGGCGTCAATGACCAGGCTCGCGATCAACGCGACGATGAGGGCGTATCCGAGCCAGGCCAGAGCGACGAGCAGCGTCGTCAGAGTTGCGCTGGTTCCCTCCTCGAGGCTGAGTTCGACATTCCCGTCGACTTGCACTGCCAAGAGGATCAGTCCGCCGAAGAAGCCGGCGACTCCGGCTGCAAACGAACGAAGTCTGCCTCGCCGAACGTCCAGGATCCGTGCCGACAGCCATCCCATGAACAACGAGGCGAGGAAGATGAGCCCGATGAGAACCACCAGATCCCACACGGAGCCCTCAGTCTGGATCACGGGCCCATCGTGCCATGCGCACCCTGCGCATACCGGTGCGTCCTGTGATGCGGCTCACGGCTGCGCGGACCAGTGCTCATGCCCGCGCAACCCCGGGTGATTCTGGATGTCATCGATGGTCTGTCTCTGTGCCCTTCAACGGTCGAGAGATCGCACCATCGGACCCCCTAAGGAGGAACCGTGATCAGCAACACCCCCGCTGACACCACCATCGCCAGCACCACCCCCGCTGGCCCCATTCCGCTTACCGGCACGTGGTTCTCGCGCGTCGGCGTGAAGCCCTACATGCTCATGGAGTCCGCGGATCGCCATCCGGGGACTCGCGCTCCGATCACGACCCTGCCCCACCTGGGCCTGGCCGCCTAGCCTGCCGCACATCCCATCTGGCCCCGCGCGGGCACGCGGCGGGCCAAGATGGGGCCATGACCAAGAGCCCGCTACGTCCCCAGCGCTGGCGTCCGCCGAAGAATGTCGGCAGGCGCGGGCCCTTCGGCGTGAACGATGCCCTCGACGATGTTGAGGTCATCCCCCTCCCCGGCTCGGGAGCGGAGGACGTCGCAGTCGGCCCCGGGGGCGACGTCTTCACGGGCACGAGCGAGGGACACATCCTGCGTGTGTCCGCTGACGGTCGCGTCGTCGAGCGCGTCGCTCAGACCGGCGGGCGGCCCCTCGGCATCGAGATCCACCCGGAGGGCTGGCTGGTGGTGTGCGATGCGCACCGGGGCCTGCTGCGCATCGATCCCACGACCGGCGCGATCGAGGAACTCGTCACCGCCGTCGGAGGGCGCCCACTGCGCTTCACCAACAATTGCGCGGTCGCCGACGACGGCACGATCTACTTCTCGGACTCGTCGACGGTCTACGGGCTCGAAGAGTTCAAGGGCGACATCCTCTCCCACACGAGCACGGGAAGGGTGATTCGTCGCACGTCCGACGGGACCGTGGACGTCGTCATCGACGGCCTCGACTTCGCCAACGGAGTCGCCCTCGCGGAGGACGAGTCCTTCCTCCTCGTCGCGGAGACGGGTGGCTATCGGGTCACGCGCCTTGATCTCACCGGCGAATCCTCCGGACGGCGGTCGGTGATCATGGACAACATGCCGGGGCTCCCCGACAACATGTCGACCGGCACTGGCGGGATCTTCTGGATCGCGCTGCCCTCGGAACGCAATGCGCTCCTGGACGCGCTGCTGCCTCGGCCCGGGCTCCTGCGTGCAGCTGTGTGGGCACTCCCTGAACGTCTCCAGCCTGATGCGAGTCGGCTCACATGGGTGATCGGCATCGACGGCGAGGGCCAGGTCGTGCACAACCTCCAGGGTTCGGGGCGGCACTTCCACTACGTGACCGGAGTGCGTGAACACGACGGGCGGCTTTATCTCGGCAGCCTGGTCGAGCCCTCCATCGCGATGATCTCCCTGAGATGACACACGCGCGAAACACGGGCCTGCTAGGACTGCCCGCATGAGCACGGTCACGGGGGTCCCGGCATACGACGAGATGTATACCGGCAACGCCCCTCGGCCCGCGCAAGCCGAACTCCACCGCGTTCTCGCGCGCCTGCCCGCCGAGGAGCTCCACGACCGTGCACGGCTGCGCGACGCCTACCTCGATCGCAACGGCATCACGTTCACGCTCGGCGAGCGGGAGCGACCGCTTCCCATGGACCTCATCCCTCGCATCCTCACGGCCGCCGAGTGGTCGACCATCGAAGCCGGTGTGATCCAGCGAATCGAAGCCCTCGAGATGTTCCTGTCCGATGTCTATGGACCCGGCGAGGTGCTCGCCGAGGGCATCGTCCC
>JBMTDJ010000080.1:0-9320 GCA_049431945.1 Candidatus Nanopelagicales bacterium
CCCGATTCCCGGGGGCGCTCTCTTCGAGAGCGGGTGACGGGAATCGAACCCGCGCTGTCAGCTTGGGAAGCTGATGTTCTGCCATTGAACTACACCCGCGAGGTGTGACCTCGCGTCACAGTATGCCAGCGGGTCAGGCGAGCGCCCGGGCTGGTTCAAGTGCGGTGGCTGCGGCCTGATCGGTCACGTGCAGCCATGAGTGCTGCCAGATCGCGGCGACGACGCGCTCGGCGACCCGGCGATCGGTCAGATCCACGCCGTCCATGACGTGGACAGCGCGATTGACGAACGGCGAGACCTCAGCGCCCTGGACGGCCGATCGGCCCTGCAAGGTGTCGCTTACTTCTTCCCATGCCGCGGAGGCGGCCCGGGTGTCGTCGGTCAGGGGCGCGACGAGTTCGGGCACGAGCTGCTCGACCGAGGGCTGCCCCTTCGCCCAGGCGCCGATGAGCACACCAGCGACTGACAGTGTGCGCAGATTGTCGAGTACCTCGGACCATTGCGTGGCGCGCTGCTGAGAGTTGGCCGCGTGAGAGTTGACGAGCACTTCGACGATTTCCATCGCGCGTGCCATCGCTGTGCGCATGGTCTGTATCCCATCCGACCCGAGGTGACCGCCCCCGTGGATGAAGTCGGCCATCGCCTCCTGGAGCACGCGCCGGCATGCGGCAATCGCGTCCACGACGTTGCTTCCGAGCCCGGCGTAGATCCCGCGCGGCCACAGCAGTACGGCGATAACCAGGCTGACGACGATTCCGATGAGGATGTCCTCCACTCGCGCCGCGGCTGTGGCGAGATCCGGTGGCCAGTCGACGTAGGTGAAGACGACGATGACGTAGATGGAGAACACCGCCTGGGATGTGACCAGGCCCAGCGTTCCCTGAGCGTAGACCGCGACGAAGACGGTCACGACGACAAGGATGGCGTAGATCCAACGGTCAGGGGCGAGCACCAGCAGCAGCCCACCGCCGATGATGGCGCCCAGGAACGTCCCCCCCAGTGCTGCGAGCGACGTGCGCAGGGTCTGGCTCGTGTCACTGCGCAGCACGGCCAGGGCCCCGAGCAGCACCCAGAAGCCGTGCGAGATACCGACGATCTCCACGACGGCAGCAGCTGTCGCCAGCGCGGCCCCGGTGCGCAGCGCGGTGCGCAGCCACGGCGATGCGAGGGTGAACTGCGCTCGAAGCTGACGCCAGGGGGGTGAGTCGGGTGGCTGTGGGACGGCGATCGGATAGCGACTGAAGTCCTCATCAGGCAGCTGCAGCATTCGCCTGCCCAGGATCGTGAGACGGATCGTCGCCAGCGCTAGCAGTCGCGTGGGGAAGGCATCGGCGACCGTCCGCAGTCGATCGACGTCCGATCCGCTCGCTGGAGATGCGACGAGTTGTATGGCGCTCTCCCACTGGGCGAGCCATAGGTCCGCCACCGGCTCGCTTGATGGCGTTCCCTTGCCGGATTCGATGGCATCAGCGAGCTGCGCAAGCGCCGTACTGCTCACCTCGGTGAGCTCACCGCTCGGTGGCAATTCCATGGAGACCGAGTCATCGGAATCGGCCCGGAGGATCCCGGTGAGGAGTGTCTGCAACTGCCCCACCAGGACGAGGAGAGCGCGATCTGAGCGGTGCAGCCCGGTCGATCGGAAAGGGTTGCCCAGGTAGGCGGCGCGAATTCCTTCGCGTGCTGACCGGAGTGCCTCGCGGTCGGGGGGCTCCCCCGCCGCGCGTCGTGCCTGGAGGTCGGCCAGTGCTCGAAGAGCAGCGGCGCATGCGTGGGTGATCGGCCGCAGGCTGCGCCGGGGGAAGACCAAGAGGGTGGCCACGACGCCGACACTGAGCGCGATGGCCAGTCCGGCGAGCATGACGCCGACATTGTCGAGTGATCCCGTCACCATCACCGCGACGATGTAGACGATCGTCACTGCGGGGACGGCACTCGCGACCGTGCCACGCAGAACGGCCAGATATGACAGCGTCGCAGTCACGAGGAAGGTCACCACGATGATCGCGACGATGGACCCGGAAATCGCGGCGCCGATCACGACGAGCGGTACGCCCGCGAGCCCACAGCCGACAAATGCGTCCACGCGTCGGCGGACGCTGCCGCCGAAATCTGCGGTGGCGACGAGGGCGAAGACCCCGAACGCCGCCATGACGACTCCCGGCGTGCCGGGGATGAGCCAGAGTGCGAGGAGGAGCGCCACCACTACCGCGACCGTGGTCCGCGCGGCTCGCCGCAGACTTGCGTGACCGGGATCGCTGATGTGCAGGCGCACGTCGCGACCCTAGCGGGACTCCGTCGCCCTAGGGTGTGCTTCGTGGCGACGGGTAACCGACCGGCGGACGACGGCCGCGACATCCTGCCGGACCTGCGTCTGGCCGATGTCCTGCAGCAGCGGCCAGCGTCATTCCGTTCCCCCTGGCAGATCCTGCGCATCGGCGTCGCCGTGACCGTGGCATGGATGGTCGGCTACTGGGTCTCACCGAGTTCGTTCGGCATCTTCGCGCCCCTGACGACGCTCATGGTCATCTCATCGTCCCCGTGGAGCACGTTCGGCCTGTCGATGCAGCGCATCCTCACCACTGCGCTCGGGGTGTTTGCGACCACTCTCTGGGTCACGTACGTGGATGTCACCTGGTGGTCCGTGCTCATCGCGATGCTCGTGGCGCTTTTCGTCGCGAGCCGGCTGCCGGTCTCACTGGGTGCCCGCTTCCAGATCCCGACGGCGGTGCTCTTCGTCTTCGCCCTGGGTCAGGTCTCGTGGGAGCAGGCGGGCTGGCGCGTCGTCGACGTTGCCATCGGCGGAGCAGTCGGCATTCTCGCGATCTACCTCCCCCCTCCCAAGCCGCATCCCGAGGGGTTCGAGGCCAAGTTGCAGGACTACCGCGACCATATTCTCGCGCTGCTTGACGGCATCGCGCGCGAATTGCGAGAGACAAACACCGACCTCGGTCCACGGGAGTTGCATCACTTCATCCCGGACAGCCGTGCACTGAGACGTGACGCGGAGGCTGCCCGTGACTCCCTGACCCATCTTGCGGAGATGGTGGCGTTCAATCCTCGGGGACGCACCCTGCGCGGGACCATCGACGACGACGCTCTCCGGCTGAGGAGGCTGGCGAGCATCGGCGTACACGTGCGCGGTCTCGCGGGTGCGATCAACAGGGATTACGACCGACAGGGGCTGGAGCCCGCGCTCGGCAAGGGCGTGCTCGCGGACCTTCTGGACGACCTGGTGTCTGTGGGTCGCCTCGCCCTGGGGTCTGCGGGCATGCCGGTGCGTTCGGAGTCCGCGGGTGTCGCCCAGGCGGTGGAGGAGTTGGACGAGCGTCTGCGCGACCTTGCCGACCGGATGGCGGCCCAGGGGACCGGCTACGTCCTGGAGTCGGTCTCCCTTCTGGGGCGGATTGCCTACGTCAATGGTCAGATGGAGGCCTTCGAGCGGCTGACCGACGACGCCGACGAGAGGTTCGAGGACGACTGACCGGTGGGCCCGATAGCCTCGGCCCGTGCTGCTCTCTGACCGTGACCTGCGCGCCGAACTCGATGCGGGCCGCGTCGGCCTGGACCCCTATAACCCGGGCATGATCCAGCCGTCCAGCGTGGATGTGCGCCTCGACCGGTACTTCCGGGTGTTCGAGAATCACCGCTACCCGCACATCGATCCCGCCGAAGAGCAGCCCGATCTCACGCGCTTGGTCGAGGCCGGTCCCGATGAGGCCTTCATCCTCCACCCGGGCGAGTTCGTGCTCGCGTCGACGTACGAGGTCGTCACGCTGCCCGACGACATCGCCGGACGCCTCGAGGGCAAGTCCTCCCTGGGCCGACTCGGGCTCCTCACGCACTCGACGGCGGGCTTCATCGACCCGGGCTTCTCAGGCCACGTGACGCTGGAGCTGTCCAACGTCGCGACGCTGCCGATCAAGCTCTGGCCCGGAATGAAGATCGGGCAGCTCTGCCTCTTCCGGCTGTCGTCGCCGGCTGAGCATCCCTACGGCTCAAGCGTCTACGGCTCGCGCTATCAGGGACAGCGCGGTCCAACGCCGAGCCGTTCCTTCGCGAACTTCCACGTGACCCCGCTCACCGACGACTGATCCGCCGGGCGTTGTCGCGCCGTCAGGCGTCTTCTTCCTCGGCCTCGCGACCGTGGGGATGGTGCTTGATGTCTTCCTCGTGGCGGCGCTCGTCCTGCGACTCGTCGCCGGGTCCCTTGCTCATCGATACTCCCTCTCGGTCAACTGCGCGGACGCCTAGGCCTTGGCCTTGACGCTGTCGAGCATGAGGGTCGCGAGGTCGACGACACCGAAGCCCTCGGCCTGACCCTCCTGCTGACGTGCGGTCACCGCATCGTTGAGCATGACGCTGCAGAACGGGCACGCGACAGCGACCTTGCTGGCTCCCGTCGCGATCGCCTCATCGGCGCGCGTGACGTTGACCTTCGTCCCGATCTTCTCCTCCATCCACATGCGTGCGCCACCGGCGCCGCAGCAGAAGGACGTCGGCCCGTGACGCTCCATCTCGACGAGCTCGACGCCGGGCACGCGCTGGATGAGGTCGCGCGGAGGGACGTAGACGTTGTTGTGGCGACCGAGATAGCAGGGGTCGTGATACGTGACCTTCTCCTTCATGCCCGACTCTGGCGGGGTGACGGGGGTGAGTCGCCCTTCCTGCACGAGCGTGGCGAGGAGCTGCGAGTGATGCACAACCTCGTAGTTACCGCCGACCTGCGGGTACTCGCGGCCAAGGGTGTTGAGGCAGTGGGGGCAGGTGACGACGATCTTCTTGGCCTTGATCTCGTTGAGCACCTCGACGTTTTGCATCGCCTGCATCTGGAAGAGGAACTCATTGCCCGCGCGTCGAGCGGGATCGCCATTGCAGGTCTCGCCCTCTCCGAGAACCATGAAGTTGACACCGGCGATCGTGAGCAACTCGGCGACGGCCTTGGTCGTCGCCTTGGCGCGGTCCTCGAAGGCACCGGCGCAGCCGACCCAGAAGAGGTACTCGACGTCGTCGGGGATGGCGTCCTCGCCATCCATGCCGAAGACGCGGACGTCGAAGTCGACCTCCTCGATCCAGGCGTTGCGCTGCGAGGCGTTCATGCCCCAGGGATTGCCCTTGCTCTCGACGTTCTTGAACATCCCGTTGAGTTCGGCGGGGAACGATGTGTCGATCATGACCTGGTAGCGGCGCATGTCGATGAAGTGATCGATGTGCTCGATGTCGACCGGGCACTGGTAGACGCAGGCGCCGCACGTGGTGCACGACCAGAGCGCGTCCTCGTCGATGACAGGGCCGGACTGATCGCGATGGCCGGCGGCGTCGTAGCCGTCGGTGTCCTGATGCGCGATGCCATCCCGCGAGCCGACGAGCGGACGGGCGACGGCCTCCTGCACGGCAGCGGGCATGCGCTCGAGGACTGCCTCATCGACCTCACCGATGGGCGGGTTGGCGCCGTCATTGGCCTTCTGCGCCGCCATGACGTAGGGCGCCTTGGCGAAGGAGGCCTCGCGAAGGTTCATGATCATGAGCTTCGGGCTGAGCGGCTTGCCTGTCGCCCAGGCCGGGCACTGCGACTGGCAGCGCCCGCACTCCGTGCACGTCGCGAAGTCGAGGGTGTCTTTCCACGTGAAGTCTTCGGTGCGCCCCACGCCGAAGGTGGCGTCGTCGGCCGGATCCTCGAAGTCGATCGGCTTGCCTCCCGAGTACATGGGCAGGAGCGGGCCGAGACCGTTGGGCAGGCGCGAGAACGCGACGTTGATCGGTGCCAGTCCGATGTGGAGGTGCTTGGAGTAGAGCACGATGAGGAGGAAGCCGAGGATGACGGCGATGTGCAGGATGACGCCGAGGAATTCGAGGATCTCCAGCGTCGACTCGCCGAGGGGCTCCATGAGCGCCGCGATCTGGTTGGAGAAGAACGCCCCCGGCAACTGGCCGTAGAGGGCGAGTTTGGCACCGCGGTACAGCTCGAGCGTCCACAGGACGTTGAAGATCATGAACAGCACGATCCATGCCGCCCCTGTGTGGGATCCGAAGAACCGCGACGCGCGGCCCTCCTTCGCGGGGTTATTGAGCAGGCGGATGATCGCGAACATCACGATGCCGATGAAGACGAGAAGGACGAAGAGGTCCTCGAGGAAGAGCACGATCGGCCACTTCCCGATGATCGGGAACCAGAAGTTCTCGATGTAGACCTCGCCCAACGCCTCGACGACGGTAATGCCGAGCACGAGGAAGCCCCAGAAGGCGAAGACGTGGGCAACCCCGGGGACGGCCCACTGCAGGAGCTTCTTCTGGGCCAGGACCTGGGTCCCCTCGAGTTCGGCCCGCTTGCCCACGTGGCTGGTGCGGCCCACAGCCGGCTGGCCGGCGCGGATCAGGCCCTGAAGGAAGAGGATGCGGCGGGTGGCGAAGAAGGCCGCCACCACGATGATGGCCGTCCCGAGCACGATCCGGACGACGTCGAGGGTCTCCATGGCGGCAGGCTACTAGCGGCGCGTAGGCGCGCTGACCTCATATGTCGTGGAAGCGCCGCCCCTGGTGAACTTCGAGCGGATCAGGTCGGAAAACAGCCGAATCGACTCGAAGTTCACCGGGCGTGAGATCGGGGCCGGCCCCCCTCCCAGCCCCGGGCCAGGGGCGGCCGGGGTCTCGAGGAGAGCCCTAATTGAGTCGATTTGACTCATATTAGTTGAGTCGGCATACTTGAGGTCCGCACGGATCCGGATCAGGCCCGGCCAATGAGGGTCAAGAGGCACCGGATTCGTCGGCACAGACCAAGAAGTAGCTGACCTAGAAGCAGCCGAACACAGCAGAAAGAAGGAACACCTGATGGCCCGAGCAGTCGGCATCGACCTGGGCACGACCAACTCCGTCGTGTCCGTCCTCGAAGGCGGAGACCCCGTCGTCATTACCAACGCCGAGGGCGCCCGCACGACCCCGTCGGTCGTGGCCTTCGCCAAGAACGGCGAAGTCCTCGTAGGTGAAGTAGCCAAGCGCCAGGCGGTGACCAACGTCGATCGCACGATCCGGTCGGTCAAGCGCCACATGGGCACGAACTGGACCACCGACATCGATGGCAAGGCGTACACCCCGCAGGAGATCAGCGCGCGCGTGCTCATGAAGCTCAAGCGTGATGCTGAGGCATACCTCGGCGACACCGTCACCGATGCGGTCATCACCGTGCCGGCGTACTTCAATGACTCGCAGCGTCAGGCCACCAAGGAGGCCGGCGAGATTGCAGGCCTCAACGTCCTGCGCATCATCAACGAGCCCACCTCTGCCGCCCTGGCCTACGGCCTCGACAAGGGCGACAAGGAGCAGACGATCCTCGTCTTCGACCTCGGTGGCGGCACCTTCGACGTGTCCCTCCTGGAGATCGGCGACGGAGTCGTCGAGGTCAAGGCCACGAGTGGTGACAACAACCTTGGCGGCGATGACTGGGACGACAAGATCGTCGACTGGCTCGTCACCGGCTTCAAGAACGCCCACGGCGTTGACCTGTCCAAGGACAAGATGGCCATGCAGCGTCTGCGCGAGGCCGCGGAGAAGGCGAAGATCGAGCTGTCGAGCTCGATGCAGACCTCGATCAACCTGCCCTACATCACGGCCAGCGCCGAGGGTCCCCTCCACCTGGAGGAGACGCTCACCCGCGCGCAGTTCGAGCAGATGACCTCCGACCTCCTCGATCGCACGAAGGCTCCCTTCGAGGCGGTCATCAAGGATGCTGGCATCAAGGTCGACGGGATCGATCAGGTCGTCCTCGTCGGCGGCTCGACCCGCATGCCCGCGGTCGCTGAGCTCGTCAAGAAGCTCACGGGCAAGGATGCCAACAAGGGCGTCAACCCCGATGAGGTCGTGGCGATCGGCGCTGCCCTGCAGGCGGGCGTGCTCAAGGGCGAGGTCAAGGACGTGCTGCTCCTCGACGTCACTCCGCTCTCCCTCGGCATCGAGACCAAGGGTGGCGTGATGACCAAGCTCATCGAGCGCAACACCACGATCCCGACCAAGCGGAGTGAGATCTTCACGACGGCCGACGACAATCAGCCCTCCGTGCTCATCCAGGTCTACCAGGGCGAGCGCGAGATGGCGGCGTACAACAAGCGTCTGGGCACCTTCGAGCTCACGGGCCTTCCGCCCGCGCCGCGCGGAGTGCCGCAGGTCGAGGTCACCTTCGACATCGACGCCAACGGCATCGTGCACGTGTCCGCCAAGGACATGGCCACGGGCAAGGAGCAGTCGATGACGATCTCCGGTGGCAGTGCGCTGCCCAAGGAGGAGATCGACCGCATGATGCGCGAGGCCGAGGCGAACGCCGAGGAGGACAAGCGCCTGCGTGAGGAGATCGAGGTCAAGAACACCGCCGAGGCGCTGGTGTACCAGACCGAGAAGTTCCTCGCGGACAACGCCGACAAGATTCCCGCGGATGCCAAGAGCAACGTCGACGGACCGCTCGACGAGCTCAAGAAGGCCATCGAGGCCAATGACATCCCGGGCATGAAGGCAGCCACGGACAAGGTCGCGCAGGCGAGCCAGACGCTCGGCGCAGCGATGTACACCATGGCCCAGCAGGCCGGTGGCGGCGACGCCACCGCCGATGCGGCCGCGGACATGTCCGAGGATGACGTGGTCGACGCGGAGATCGTCGACGACGACGCCAACGAAGCGAAGTGAGTGCGGCGTGAACGCTGAGCACGAACACCCCGAGGAGGGCGTGCGGGTCAACGACCGCAGGCGCATCGATCCGGAGACCTTCGAGGTGCGGGAGCAGGCAACTGCTCCCGCATCCTCGGAGGAAGAGGTGCTGGAGGCAGATCTCTCCGCCGCTGATGCCAAGGTCGCGGAGCTCACCGACGACCTGCGTCGGGTGCACGCCGAGTACGCCAACTACCGCAAGCGCGTCGAGCGCGATCGTGAGATCGCCCGTGACGTCACGATCGGCGGCGTCCTCACCGAGCTCCTGCCGATCATCGATGACGTCGAGCGTGCGCGTGAGCATGGCGAGCTCGAGGGCGCCTTCAAGACCGTCGGGGAGGCACTGGAGTCCACGTGCGCCAAGCTCGGGCTCGAGACATACGGAGCGGCCGACGACCCCTTCGACCCCGCGATTCACGAGGCCCTCACCAGCGAGACTCGCGAGGGTCTCGACGGCCCGATCGTCGCATCGGTCTACCAGCGCGGCTACCGCCACGCTGGACGCGTACTCCGGCCCGCACGGGTCGCCGTCGCTGACGCCTAGTCGCCAGCGAAGCAGAAGCAAAGGAACGCATGAACAAGGACTGGCTGGAGAAGGACTTCTACAAGGTCCTCGGCGTCGACAAGGGCGC
>JBMTDJ010000081.1:0-8497 GCA_049431945.1 Candidatus Nanopelagicales bacterium
ACGCCCGTGCGCTTCGTACGCAAGGGGGACGAGGTCTTCGCCATCCTGCTCGGTCTCCCCGGGATGCGAACCTTCGGCCTGCGCGGTGTGGAGGGCATCGACGAGATCACGCTGCCTGAGCGCATGCCTGTCGAGCCGGCCTATGTCGTGCCGCTCGGCACCGAGGCGCGCTGGGCTCAGGAAGCCTGATACCCGCGCCTCAGCCGCGAGGACGGCAGCGCATCAGTCGGTCGTGACCTCTTGAGCTAGCTCCGCCAGCGCTGCATCATCGAGCGTGACGAGGGCAGCGTCGCAGTTTTCGCGCAGGTGCTCGAGTGATCCGGTGCCGGGGATGGGCAGCATGACCGGCGAACGCTGCAAGAGCCATGCGAGGGCGACCTGCGACGGGGTGCAGTCGTGCCGAGCGGCGATCGATGCGAGCGGGCCGTCGGTTGCGACAAGCGCCCGGTTGCCCAGGGGGAACCACGGGATGAAGCCGATTCCCTGCTCCGTGCAGTGGTCGAGCAGTGCCTCGCTCTGACGAAGACCGGCGTGGAAGAGGTTCTGCACGCTGACGATCTCCATGACCTTGCGCGCGCGCTCGAGCTCCTCGATCGAGACTTCCGACAGGCCCACATGGCGGATGAGGCCCTCGTCCTGCATCTCCTTGACGGCACCGAGCTGGTCCTCCTCGGGCACGGCCGGATCGATGCGGTGCAACTGCCAGAGGTCAATACGGTCAACCCCGAGACGACGCAGCGACATGTGGACGCACTGCCGCAGGTACTCAGGCCTCCCGACGACCTCCCACTGGTCCGGCCCCTGTCGAGTCAGGGCGCCCTTGGTCGCGATGATGACGTCGCCGTAGGGATTCGACCCACCACGGTGCAGGGCCTCGCGAAGAAGGTCCTCGCTGACGAACGGACCGTAGGAGTCAGCGGTATCGATGAAGTCGACGCCGAGTTCGACCGCCTCGCGGACCACGCGGATCGCCACGTCGCGATCGGGCGGGTCACCCCATATGCCGGGTCCCGTGATGCGCATGGCGCCGAACCCGAGGCGGTAGACAGTCATCGGATCGCTCGTGCCGAGGGTGAATTGGCCGGAGGCATGCACGGGCTTGGTCATGGGCACATCGTGGCAGACTGCCGCCATGCCTGAGACCTATGCACCCGACTCCGATCGCTACGACGGCCGCATGCCCTATCGCCGCTGCGGCCGCAGCGGCCTGAAGCTCCCTGCCGTGACCATCGGCTGCTGGCACAACTTCGGCGATGACACGCCGCTCCAGACCCAGCGTGACATGCTGCGCACGGCATTCGATCTGGGCATCACGCACTTCGACTTGGCCAACAACTACGGGCCGCCGTATGGCTCGGCAGAGATCAATGTCGGCCGTATCCTCGCGGAGGACTTCGCCGGGCTTCGCGACGAACTCGTCATCTCGAGCAAGGCGGGCTGGGACATGTGGTCCGGGCCCTACGGTGATCTGGGCTCGCGCAAGTACATCCTCGCTTCGCTTGATCAGTCGCTCGATCGTCTCGGCCTGGACTACGTCGACATCTTCTATCACCACAGGCCCGACCCCGAGACTCCGCTCGAGGAGTCGATGGGCGCCCTCGCGACGGCCGTCCACTCGGGCAAGGCGCTGTACGCGGGCGTCTCGTCGTACTCCCCGGCGCGCACGATCGAAGCCGCGCGCATCCTGCGCGACATGGGTGTCCCGCTGCTTATCCACCAGCCGTCGTACTCCATGTTCAACCGCTGGATCGAGGGCGACGGTCTCATCGAAACCTGCGATGACCTCGGGATCGGCATCATCACCTTCAGCCCGCTGGCGCAGGGCATGCTCACGGACCGCTACGCCGAAGGCATCCCCGCCGGGTCTCGCGCGGAGCAGGGCAAGTCGCTCGATCCGGTGATGGCGAATGAGGAGAATCTTGCGCGCGTCCGAGGTCTGGCGTCCATCGCGCGCGAGCGCGGACAGTCACTGGCGCAGATGGCCATCTCGTGGACGCTGCGCGATCCGCGCGTGACCTCGACCCTGCTCGGTGCCAGCAGCGCCGATCAATTGCGCGAGACAGCGGCGGCTGCTCAACGCACCGACTTCACGCCTGAGGAGATCGCCGCGATCGACGAGTACGCCGTCGAGGCGGGCATTGACCTGTGGCGCGCGCAGTCTCGCTTCGACTAGGGATCAGGGTGCCGCGACCAGGCGGACTCCGCGCGTGCGCTGTATCGACAGGCGCACGTCCGGACCGGTGGTGCAGCCCAGGATGTGACCCCCGGCATCGCGCGTCTTGGTGAGTCCATGGAGGTGCAGCCCCGGTGCGCCTACGCCGAGCAGGTCGGTGCCGGTGCGGAAGCCCACCAGCGTGGCTCGCACATCCCTGAGTGGGAATACGGTCTGGCTCGCCACCACATCGGCGAGCGGGGGATAGGGCTGAGCCTGCGCGGGGACGCTGCGTGCGGTGAGGGTGGTGAAGGCTCCCGTGAGGCGTACGGCGATCATGCCGCCGGACGTCGCGGCCAGGTCATCAATGAAGGGCACGAGGGCCGAGCACTGCGTGCCCTCCGGGATGCGCATGGCTGCCTGGGGCGTGAAGCGCACCGCTTCGAAGAACGGCGTCGACCGAGACAAGGAGACGGCGCGGGGCTTGCCATCGGTTCCTACTCTGTAGACGGTGCCCCCGACCATGATGAGCTCGCCGTTCAAGCGATTGAAGGTGCCCAGTCCGATGGTCGGACGATCATCCTTGGACTGGCCGAGTGCGTCGCGCACGGGAGCGAGTCCGTCGTAGTCGGGCTGCACGAGGTAGTCGTATGTGCCGATCTGCGACACCCAGCCTCGCGGGCTCGGCGCATCGTCGGCCGATGCCAGCGTGCCGGCCATGGGCGCGGCGACGATGAGGGCGAGTGCGCTGGCCAGAGCAGCAGCGGCGGAGGAGAGACGCCTCAGGGTCGAGGGAGTGCGCTTCGGGGGGGCCATGGGGTGATCATGCCGGTCCGCTCATGGCCGGACGTCTCCGCCGCCCTCCAGGTCCTCGTGACGCTCGATCGCAGAGGCCGTCCCCCACGCACCCCGGAGCGAGGTCCAGGAGTCTGCGCTAAGTCCCTCGCGTGACGCGACTGACGATGGGCGCGGCGTTGGAGGCTGTGGCGAGTACGCGCTCGTAGGGCTCGTCCCTCAACTCAAGGACGATGCCCGGCTTGGTGCCGATGAGCGCGCAGAAGTCTTGGCCACCCTTGAACCTCATGCGCCCGACGAGGATGACGTGAGGGATTCCGATGCCGGGCAAGCGCCAGCCGCGGACCCGCGGCCACATGTCGGACGCAGCCTCGGCATAGACAATGTGATCCCACGGGATGTCGAAGCTGCGCTGGAATGTGCCGAACCCCTCCCACCGGCCCAACTGCACTCGCAGGACGTCGGGTTGGAGGACGAGGTCGGCCACGGACCCAGCCTGCCACCCGGCCAGGTGGGTGTCTTCGCCTGCCGACGTCGTACCCACCTGACATGCTCAGGCCATGGCCGGTCCACGCCCCTCCCGCGCACCCGTCACTGTGCGCGTGCCCGAGACCGCGCCCCCTGACCGCCCCTGGTCGGCCACGGCGATTGAGCAGTTCCTGAGCTGTCCGCTGCGCTACTGGTGGCAGCGGATCGAGCGCTGGGAGACGCCGTCAACCGCCGCGCTCGTCATCGGCCGTGCTGTGCACTCGGCGCTCGAGCACCTCCTAGCCCTGCCCCCCGACGAGCGCCTCCCCGAGCGAGCCGACGCCTACCTCGCCGAGGCGCTCATCGAGGAGTTGACGCTGGTCGAGGGCCAGGGGATCGACGAGGTCGAGGTGCGCGAGGGCAGTGCCCGCGCACTCGTGTCGTACTGGGAGACGGAGCAGCCAGCGGAGATCGAGGTCGCTCCCGACGGACTCGAGCGTCAGGTCCGCACTGACCTCGTAGGACTGCCCTTCCTTGGCCATATCGACCGCATCGCGCAGGCGGAGGCGGGACTGCGCGTGACGGACTACAAGACCGGTGCGCCCAAGCCCAAGTACTGGTGGTCCTACTGGCGACAGCAGTTGCTGTACGCCGCGGCGCTCGAGGACACCGGCGAGCCTGCGGCCGAAGTCGAGTTGCTCTACCTCAAGGAGCCGCGCGCGGTGACGCGCCCGGTCTATCCGGCAGCCGTGCGGCGCGCGCTGGCCGATCTCGAACTTGCCCACGAGCAGCGCGACACCATGGCACGCGCGGGGGCGTGGGAGGCGCGACCGGGGCCGCTGTGTCGGTACTGCGACTTCCAGCCCGCCTGCCCCGCACAGCGAAGCGCGGCGCCGAAGCCCGGCACTGCCGAGAGCGATGCGATTCTCGAGGAGAAGGGGCTGATCCAGCGACGCGCTGAACCGGTCGCTGGAGACCTGATCGAGATCCTCGACGTCGAGGCCAGCGAGTGACGCCTGTGCAGATCCCAGCGTGGGCCCCGCCGTGGCGCGTGGTCGTGAGGGACCGTGTCATTCGTGTGAGCGCAGCGCATGTGCGCGGAGATGAGCGCTGGGAGTGTCCCACCCAGATCGCCGTCAAGGCGCGCCCCGCACTGCAGGTTGACCGCGATCCGTCCGTCCGCATGACGTATCCGCCGTTCCATACCTTCGCACTCGGGCTTGCTCGCGATGCGGCCTACCTCGTCTTGTCGGCTGGCAAGGATCCCGAGGTGGCGCTCGACCAGGTCTGCGCGACAACGACGGGCGAGGTTGCTGACGCCGCGCGCGAAGCTGCGCGTGAGGCTCTGCAGGGGTACCTCATCGCGGTCGCGCGCCTCCGAGACGTCGGTGATCTGCCCGACGAGACCGTGGTGCGCGAATTCTTTGCCGTGGACGAGATGGATGTCCGCGTCGAGTGGTCCGCGTGGGGTCTGCTCCACATCAGTCGCGACGGTGCCCACCGGGAGTTCCACGTGCTCACCTGGGAGCAGGCGGGTAGTCGACGCCGTGATCCCGCGTATCTCGCCGTGTACGCGCGCGTTGCCGCCGACGCCGTCATGCGTCAGGAGGGCAGCATCTGGCGCGAGAGATGGTCCGCGGCCACCGCGCAGCCAGGGCCAGCCGAGCACGTGCGCGTCCGCGAAATCGGCATGCTGGACGCCTCAGATGCACTGCTACTCGAGCAGACGGTGGATGAGGCACGCTCGCACTTCCATGGTGCCGTGTCCGGGCGCATCCACGTGCTCGGTGGCGGCGCCTTCAACCCGGGCGGGCGATGTGCATCCTGCTCCGTGCGATTCGAGTGTCCGGGCCCGGCCAGGATGCCGGGAGTCCTGGGCGTGGCGGGCCCCGCCCTGTGGACGCGTGCCTTGAGCCCGGGGGATCTCACCTCGGCACGCAACTGCACATGGCAGGTGCACCTCGAGAGGGAGCTCTCCCTGCCGAGAGCACGCCGGGAGACCACCGATGCGATGCTGCGCGGCACCCATCTGCATTCATGGCTCGAACACGCGCACGCGCGACTTGTGCCGTGCACTGCCGAGGATCTACCGATTCCGGGGGAGGGACTCGGGGATGTCGCGGAGATGCTGGGTTGGGATGACGCGACCTACTCATCTCTGCGGCCCTATCTGGTCCAGCACGTCGAAGGCTGTCCGCTCAAGCGTGATGACGTAGTCGCGGCCTACCCCGAGCAGTCCCTCACCGCATGGGACACCGACGTCGACGTCATCATGAGCACTCGCGCGGATCTCGCCCTCGAGACGGCTGACGGCTACGTCATCCGTGAGACCAAGAGCGTAGGCGCCCATCACGAGATGCCGCAGACTGCCGCTGAAGTATTCGAGCGCTATCCGCAGGTGGCGGTCGCGCTCTGCATGCTTGCCGATGGGCTCGATCCAGTCACCGGACACGTCGTCGCGGAGCCCCGCGTTGGCCGCGTCGAGGTCGAGATCCTGCGCACCGACGGTCGCGAGGTACGCGGCTTCGACACCTCCGATGCTGAGGCCGTCCTCATCGCACGTGCGAGCATCGCCGAGGCGGTCGACACGATCTGCTACTCGCCGGCCGAGCCCAGCCTGGGCCGGCACTGCGAGTGGTGCCCGGTGTCGCGATGGTGCGTGGCGTACCGCGGTGATTCACGCGTTGTTTCCGGGGAGCCACCTGCGGATACTGCCGCATCGGAGCCGCCGCGGATGTCGCTCTTGGCCTACGCCGAGGCCGTGAGCGTCGACATCGAAGCAGATCTCCCCTTCTGAAGTGCCACCCGCAGGGGGCTGTGCCACGCTGGCGGCATGGCTGAGCCTGCGGAGACAGACGTGCCCATCCCCTGGTCTGCGCGGGCCCCGCAGAGGTACGTCTTCGCCGTCCTCGCGGTCGTGATCGGCATCGCCGTCGTCGTCACGGGAGTGGCGTACATCCAGGCGGGAACGGGCGGGGTCGTGCCCTTCCTCATGATTACGGTGGGCCCCATCCTGGCTGTTGTCTACGTCTACTACTTCGGCTTCCGCAAGTTCGACCAGCAGGACTAGCGTGCTCGAGAGGGTGCCTTGATTCGAGGGTCGCCGCACGACTGGACGATCACCCGGAGTGCGCTCGCTTCGCGGGCGTCGACCGTCAGGCGCCAGCGCCATTTGACCGCGATCCAACTACTGACGTACGTGCATCGGTAGCTCGTCCGCGGTGGAAGCCATTCGGCAGGGTCCTGGTCACCCTTAGAGCGATTGCTCGACGCCGTGACCGCGATCAGTGTCCGCGAATAGCCGAGGTCATTGGCGAAGGCCTCACGTGTCGCCGTCGTCCAGGTCCGTGCTCCAGATCCCCAGGCCTCGGCCAGGGGGACGAGGTGGTCGATGTCCAGGGCCGAAGGATCGCGCACCGTGACACCGTCGAATGCGGAGAACCAGCGGCCCCGCCCGACCGGGCAGGCAGAGCCGGTGCTCGGACCCCTGCGTGCCTCCTCGATGAGGACGAGGTCACGAACGTCGCATCCGCGACCGACATAGTCCCAGTGAGGGAAGAGGTCCCGGTCGTACCCGGACATCTGCTCCGCCTTGACCACGAGTGATCGCAGGAGCGACGACACCGACCTCTCCTTTGCCGCGGCAGCGGGAGCCAGCAGCAACGCTGCGATGGCCAGGGCACCGAGAAGTGCCGCGGCGACGAGTCCGCTCCGCTTGGTCATGTCATCCCCCGACGTGTCACTGCCAGCGACCCTAGCCCCTTGATGCGTGCAGTCGCTCGGCAGCGACATCGCGACTGATCTGAACGAAGCGATCGATCGCCAGCGAGCGCCGTGATGTCGGAGGCAGCGCCAACAGGATCGACCGCGGCGGGATCGGGGGGTCGGTCGGCACCACGAGCACCTCGGAGTCATCGAGATCGACGGCGAGTTGCGGCATGATCGCTACTCCCATGCCATTGCGCACCATGGCCTGCTTCGCTCCGTTGTCGTTGGTACGGAAGACATAACTGGGGCTGATCCCGGCGTCGCGCAGATGTTGATCGATATAGGCCTGAGACGTGCCGGTGTGCTCGCCGATGAGGCCCATGGCGGCAAGATCGCGCAGGGGAATCGTCTCCAGGGGCGCGTCAACCTCCTGACGTGAGAGCACGGCGACGAAGGGGTCGGTCCCGAGATCGATCGAATCGAAGGTGTCATCCTGCACGGGGCCGGCAAGGAAAGCGACGTCGATATCGCCGTCCTCTAAGCGCTCGATGAGCGGAGCGTTCTCATCCTCTTCGATCGCCCGCATGATGATTCCGGGTGTCTCTTGACGGACTCGCCCCACGATGTCCGGCAGCAGCTCGACGGCGACGCTCTGGAATGTGCCGATGATGAGGCGACCACCTGTGCCAGCAGCGATGTCCGAGACCTCGTCGCGAGCGGCATCCAAGCGCTCCAGGATGACCTCGGCGTGACGCAGCAGGGCTCGGCCGACGGGTGTGAGGATGACCGGGCGCGGTCCACCCGGGCGATCGAATACCGGGCTTCCGACGGCTGCCTCAAGCCCGGCGATCTGCTGGCTGATGGCCGCCTGCGAGTAGCCGAGGACATCGGCCGCACCTCGGAAGGTCCCTTCCTCCGCGACCGCGCGCAGGGCCTCAAGGTGGCGCACCTCGTAGCGCGGGGGGTCTAGTGCCATAAGGTAAGTGTAAGTGATCGACATGATGATATTTCATCGCTTTACGTGAACATCAAATCTTCCTACTCTCGACGTGTCGGCTTCCCCCCGACGACCTGATGAGAAGGAGCAGTCATGACCCTCACCCGCACCGCACTCGAGGGCCTGGCTCGCCGTGTGGCGGAGTCCGGCCTTGCAGGCGCGACTCCCGCCGACCTGAACCTGCTGGCCGAGACCGCCGAGGTCGTCGGCATCAGCCCGACTGTCCGGGGTGTCCTCGTCGACCCCACCGAGCCCCTCGTGGTCCGTGAGCGCGCCTTCAGCATCATCGCCTGCGCAGTCTCCGGACAGGTGCGCAGCGCACACGCGCTCGCAGCCTGACGAATCGAGCAGCGCCTGCCATCCCAGCAGGATGGCAG
>JBMTDJ010000082.1:0-8276 GCA_049431945.1 Candidatus Nanopelagicales bacterium
GCCCCCCGCGTGAGCGGGGGGGCCTTCTTCATTGACGGGGGGCTGCCGATCAGCCGTAGGGGCGTCCGGCCCACGAGAAGTGCGTGACGTTCCAGGAGTTCCACACGGTGGTAACGCGCACACCCGTCGAGGGGCTCGACGCCTCCACGATCATCCCGCCGCCGATGTACATCGAGGCGTGGTGAGCGCCGTTCTTGAAGAAGAACAGCAGGTCGCCGGGCTGGAGCTCATCGGGGGAGATGCGTCGCACCTCCTGTGCCTGCACGTAGGAGTAGGGGGTGAGGCGCACACCCACCTGGGCCCACGCCGCCGCGGTCAGCTTCGTGCAGTCCCAGGAGCTAGGGGGCGAGGCCGCGAAGCTGTAGGGCTTGCCCACCTGGGCCAGGGCGTAGGACACGACGATCGCCGCGCGGTCGGAACTGACCCCGCTGCCTCCCGAGTATCCACCGCCGGAGTCGTACTCGCCGTTGTCATTGGGGCCGCCATTGGCGGAAGTGGTGCCGGTCGAGGATCCCCCGGAGTTCAAGGCAGCTGCGGCGGCTGCTGCCGCGGCGCGGGCCTCGGCCTCGCGGCGCTGACGCTCGGCCTCGATGGCCTGGCGAAGCTCCTCCTCCAGTCCGGCGAGGTAGGACTCAGCGTTCTCGACAGCAGCATCGAACTCAGCCGAGCGGTTCTCGAGATCAGCGAGCGCCCACTGCTCGGCCTGTTCCTGCTGGGCAAGCTCGGCGGCGGCTTGGGCCAACTGGAGTTTGGCGGCCTGGGTCTTGCGGAGTGCGGCGCTTTGGCCGGACGCGACGATGTCGAGGACGACCGCCTGGTCGAGGAACTGCTGCGCATCGTCCACGAGGAGGAGTTGGAGGGAGGAGTCGATGCCACCGGAGCGGTAGGCCGTGGCGGCATACCGGCCGATGGTGTCCTGGGTCTCCTTGA
The DNA here is from genome assembly GCA_049431945.1 of Candidatus Nanopelagicales bacterium. Lineage (GTDB taxonomy): Bacteria > Actinomycetota > Actinomycetes > S36-B12 > S36-B12 > Mxb001. Next base: position 931 of record JBMTDJ010000082.1, read on the forward strand.
GCTGGGCCTTGGCCTTGTCGACCTTGGCCTTGGTCTTGTCGATCTTGCCCTGGACCTGTTCGACGGCGTACTGGGCTTCCTCCACCAGGCCGTGAGCGGCCGCTGCCTTCATCTCGAGGCTCTCGAGGTAGGCGCGGGCGTTCTCGACGTCCTCGCGCAGATCGGCGCTGGACGAGCCAACACCCATCAAGGTGGCGGCGGTCAGGGCGCTGACGGACACGGCGGCGACGAGCGCGCGGCGCAGGCGTCGCGGTGAATGCGGCACGGTCATCCTCAATCCCTCGGGCAGTCCCTTGTCGGACTGTCTTTGGTCGTCATCGGTGCTTATGTCGCAGTCCTGTCACGGAGAGGTCCTGGATTGGACATGCCCGGTCAAGAACTGTGCCCCACGGTAACAGTATGATCACGACCGGCAAACTCGGGCTCGATACTTGTGGATAAACCTGGGGATAAATGGGCGCAGGGGGCTCGTGAGGCGCCTGGGGGTCTCCCGTGGGCCGCCGAGGGGCCTGCGAAGAGGGTCCGCAAACCCGGGGTGGGTCTGCCCTAGAGGGCGGTGAAGGCCTGCTGTCCCTCGATGAAGGTCTGGACCACCCGGGCATCGGCGATCTGCTCGCTCGGGCCGTCGAAGGGGTCGCGATCGAGAAGCGCGAGGTCCGCGAGGGCTCCCTCGCGCAGGTGGCCGGTGGTCTCTTCCTGGCCGTTGGCCCAGGCCGAGCCGGCGGTGTACGCCGCCAGGGCCGTCGCGAGCGGGATCCGTTGCTCCGGCAGGAAGGCGGGGACGTCCGGCCCGTCGCCGGGGTGACGGCGATTGACGGCGACATGGATGCCTTCGATCGGGTCTGGGCTGGTGACCGACCAGTCGCTGCCCGCGGCCAGGCTCGCCCCGTGCCGGACCAACTCCGCCCAGGGGTATTGCCAGCCCGAGCGCCGCTCGCCGAGGAAGGGGATGGTGAGCTCGGTCATCTGCGGCTCGTTGCAGGCCCACAGCGGCTGCATGTTGGCGGTCGCCCCGAGTTGGGCGAAGCGGGGAATGTCATCAGGATGGATGACCTGCAGGTGCGCGAGGTGGTGGCGCCCTCCCTCGGGGCCGTTGGCTGACCTCGCGGCCTCGATCGCGTCGAGGGCGTGGCGCACGGCACGGTCGCCAAGAGCGTGGAAATGCACCTGGAAGCCAAGCCGATCCAACTCGGTGACGTACTCCTTGAGGCCTTCAGGATCGACCATGTCGATGCCGGAGTTGTCCGTGTGGCAGCCGCATCCGTCGAGGTAGGGCTCGAGCATCGCCGCGGTGTAGTTCTCGACCACGCCATCGAGCATGATCTTGACGGTCGTCGGGCGGAAGCCCTCCACTGCACCGTCGGCGCGTTGCTGGACGATGTCGGGGATCTGCTCGGCGCTGCGCGCGCGATCCCACCACAGTGCTCCGACGACCCGCGCGCGCAATTCACCGCGCCTCGCTACCTGGCGGTAGGTCTCCAGCAGGTCACCCTGCTCGAAGACATCGCCGACCGCGGCGTCCTGCCAGCTCGTGATGCCCAGGGCGATGAGGCGCTCTTGGGCGAGCAGAAGTCCCTGCCGTGATTCGGCGGGGGTGGTCCGCGGGATCAGCCTTCCCACGAGATCCGCCGCGCCCTCATGCAGCGTGCCAGCGGGATAGCCGTCGAGGTCGCGCTCGATGCGACCGTCGATCGGATCAGGCGTCTCGGCGGTGATGCCCGCCATCTCGAGTGCGCGGGAGTTGACCCAGGCACCGTGGCCGTCGCGGTTGGGCAGGTACGCCGGGCGATCAGGCACGACGGAGTCGAGCATGGCGCGCGTGGGCGTGCCCCCGGGGAAGTGGGCCATGGCCCAGCCTGATCCAAGGAGCCACTCATCGTCGGGGTGAGCGGCCGCGAACGTCGCGATCACGGCAAGGATCTCCTCGGCGGACTCGCAGGCATGGACGTCGCATCGCATCATCTCCACCCCGCCCATCACGGGGTGGACATGGGCATCCTGGAAGCCGGGGATGAGCAGTCGCCCGCGAGCGTCGATCACCTCGGTGAGTGGGCCACCTAGTGCGAGGACGTCCTCGTCCGTGCCGATCGCGCTGATGCGGCCGGCCGTGACCGCGACGGCCCCGGGGCGGGAGCGTGACATGCCGGCGGTGAAGATCGCACCGCCGCTGATGATGAGGTCGGGTGCCATGTCGCCGTGCCTGTCCTACTTGCGGACGGTGATCGTGAAGGTGAGCTGGACCGGGCTGCCTAGCGCGGCCTTGCGATAGCCCGTCATGGTGCCCGATCCGCGTGCTCCCGTGTAGGCGCCCGATCCACCGATGACGCGGATTGCGCCGTTGAAGGTGGTGTTGGCGGTGCCGGGGGTGTCGGGAGACGTCGCGTATCCATTGACGGCGAGGGCGAGCGTCGTGCCGTCGGAACGCACAAAGGTCACGAAGCCGTCAAAGGCACCCGAGCCGTTGACATAGTCGACGCTGCCGAGGAAGGTCGTCTGAGCGGTGCGCTTTCCCCACGTCGTCGGACCCACGAGATGATTCCAGCCGTAGGTGATGTCACCCGGGAGTGATGTCAACTCTGTCTGCGTGCTGGTGAAGTCGACGGACAGCGTGAGCGTCTTCTCCTTAGACTTGGCGGATGCCGCGGGCGTCCCGATGACGGGGACGGCGATGAGTGCCGCGGTGGCGACCAGGGCGATGAGTCGGGTGCGCATGTGTCCTCCAGTGATGAGAGTCGCCAATGTAGTGGTGATGTTTGTGCTGGTCAGGCCTGCGGGCAGAATGGGCCTGCGCTCCCCAGGCCGGGGACGCCAGGGGCGGTAGCTCAGCTGGTCAGAGCAGCGGACTCATAATCCGTCAGGTCGTGGGTTCGAGCCCCACCCGCCCCACGGAGTTCGGCCCGTGTTCCCTCACGAATTGGCACGCCTTGTCCTCGAGTGACATTCCGTGTCACGGAGTGATGTGAACGAGATGCGAACCAAATGCCGGGCCAGCAGCACTTGGGCGCTGCCCCTGTCACGGGGACCATCGCCCCATAAGAAAGTTGCGGCCGGGCGGGCCGGACTTGCCGTGCCTCCCGGCCCAGCGAGCCGGGACGGCCCGCGGCCAGTGGCAGGGGGGTGGGTGCTGAAGCGTTGAGCCGGATAGCAGACGCTGCCTTGGCAACCTTGCCGCCACTCGGACTTCGGTAAACGTCGTTCCAAGTTTCTGCCTCGGCGATTGAGGAGTACCACGAGGCAGACTCATAATTTCCCGTCGCGACAGTCTGTAGATCCTTGCGAATTTGTGTCGGCCACAGCACTGTCGGGTCCGTCAGCAACTGGGCCTGAAGTGCCTTGGCATCCGCGGCCTTCTGCGCAGCATCAACAGCCCCACAACTCCCGAACTTTGGGCAAAAAGCAACGCTACCGCCCCGTTTCTGCCCAAAGTTCTCAGGAGACCTGAGCCATGATGACTGGCTAGGGCCGGTATGTGACCCGCATGGGGTCCTTGAGCCCGTCAATGATCTGCACTGAATGACGCGGACTTGGTGCGGTGTAACGGACCCCCGGCACCGGGTTATTGCCCGGACCTCCATCGCTGTAAAGCGGGGAATATCCATCGCCCCTGGCCGGGATCTGCAGGATCTTAATGCGCTTGGCAGCCTTGACACTGCCTGAGAGGATGACGTCGATTTGGTTTTCGCTGTCCTCCTGATAGCAGTCATCGTAGGTATCCTTTTTCACCCCAAGGTCTGCCAAGCCCTCAATCCTGATGGGGTGCCCATCGACGTAGTACGTCCTACCGGGCTCGACTAGTTGAACGCGCGTGCCGTCATTTTCTATGGCTACGAGTCGAAAATGCTTGCGGTAGTCCCCTGGATGCATACCAAAGATGCCATCCGGTGAGAAGGCCCCGCCAACGGTGAGCATGCGCATCCTGAACTTCGCCCTTTTCTCGCCGTACATGGAGACGCCGTCATTGGGAAGTAGGCCCTGCTTAAGGGGGATCGGTCCATTTTCGCCGAGGGTCGACATGCGCGTCATCTTGGCCGCGATAATCCGTGGACCGGTCCACTTCTTCGGATCGCTGGGCTGATCGTCGTACGGCGTCTTGTCATTGGTGATCGTCATCCCGACAGCACTGGCGAGCTTGCCTCGGGGGCCCACCAGCTGAAGCGGGGTCGCATCTCGCACGACCTCAACCTTGACCGGGTATCGCGATCGCGAGTCCGTCTTGGGGTAGCGGTTGCCGAACTCGCCGTTGAGGATGAGAACTGAACGCTCGTTGTATTCAAAGTTGGGCACGATCATCGATGCCACGGGGTCGACGACGCTGCCATCATTCAAAGTGACCTTGAAGTCGGTACCATCGAGGGTGCTGGGGCGCACCGGCCAGGACGTCTGAACCTGCACCACATCGAGGAACTCACCGTTAACCCCGGTAACGGAGTAGTACTGCTCGGGTGAGACGGCAGTTGTGTGTGAAATCTGTGTGGGGGTGGTGCTGCACTCGGTAATCACATTCCACGCACCACCGGCTGCCTCCACGGCCGCCTTGGCGACGTCGAAATCCGGATTGTCAGCGTCAGGGATGCCGATAATTCCTTCGAAGTTCAAGGTTAGTGACATAAGCCGCGGTTTCGTGTCCCACATGTCGGCACCGACCAAAATGTCGCGCTTCAAGATCGGTGCGATTGACGGCCCGTCATCTGCGGTCGAGATCGGCAGCGCGTGGGCTGCGGGGACGAAGAGAGCGGCCGCAAGACAGAGCCCGAGCGCTGCTGCACCCCAACGTGTGGCGGCGCCGGAACCCCGAAGGGTTCGGTGGGTCTGAGTCATGGCCGAAGGCTATAGGCGAGGCGATCGACGGGAGCCGCGAGCCCGGAACCTGTTGAGCGTTTCGGATTGCATCCAGCCAACCGACGCCGGGGCCGACCAGGAGGGAGGACCCCCTGAGTTTCACGAGGTGATGCGAACGAGATGCGAACCACATGCGTGGCCCTTCATCGCCTGGTAGCTGCCCCTGTCACGGTCGTCATCGCCTCACGGGCCCGATGACCCCGGGTGAATAGGGTGTACGTTCCGCACATGACAACTGTGGTCTCGGTTCACTCGTTTAGAGGCGGGACCGGTAAGAGCAACACGACGTCTAACGTCGCCGCGAATCTGGCTGCTTTGGGTCACCGGGTCGGTGTCATCGACTGCGATATTCAAAGTCCTGGGATCCATGTCCTCTTCGGCTTCGACGAGACCTTGGATCGCACGCTCAATGACTATCTGTGGGGGACTCGTCCTATCCGGGACGTCGCTCACGACATCACCGATCGCGTGTCGATGTCGACGGCGGTGTCACCCGGCGGGTCCCTTCATCTCGTCCCCTCGAGTATGAAACCCGGGGACATTGCAAGGATCCTGCGCGATGGGTACGACGTGGAGTCCCTGAGTGACGGGATGCGCCAGCTCGCACGAGACCTGGATTTGGACTTCCTTTTCGTTGACACTCATCCCGGCCTCAACGAGGAGACCCTCCTTTCCATCACCCTGAGCGACGTATTGCTGCTCATCCTGCGACCGGACCGCCAGGACTATCAGGGGACCGCCGTGACAGTCGATGTCGCTCGCCGACTCGAGGTGCCGTCGCTGTTCCTCGTCGCGAACAAGGTGCCCTCGGGGCTGACCGACCTCCGCGAGCAGTTGGACGACGCCTACGGGGCCGAGACCATTGCCGTCCTACCGCTTTCCGAAGAGGTGGTCGTCAACGCGTCAGGTGGCCTCTTCTCACTTCTCCACCCTGAACATCCATGGTCGCAGCAGGTGCGCGGCATCGCAGATCGTCTTCATGCGGGAACGCCCTCATGAGTGACACGGTGATGACGATGTCCTTGTCTCACGTATCCACTCTCGACGTTGCCGCCCGGGCCGTTGCCGATACTGCCGGACGTTTCGGCCTTGAGGCGATCGAATGCACGCAGCTGGCCTCACTTCTGAGTGAGGCCCTCTCGACCGTCATCGCCGACTCGTTCGACGGATCAGACGAGATCGACGTGGATGTGTCTCTGGCTTACGAACCCGGCCGAGTGAATATCGTCCTCAAGCAGCGTGGTGCACCCTCCACGTATCTCAATGGTGAATTACCCGTGAGATTGGAAACGCTGCTCGCACTTGGCTACGCCGAATCGATGGAGTTTGCCAGTGACGGCACAAGGGGCAGTGAGCTAAGAGTCAGCTGCTCGGTGAACACGGGCAACCTTATGGATGATCCGGAATTCGTCGCGGCGGTCGAGGCCGAGGGAAACGACGAGGAATCGGTGGATATCGACAGCATCGTCATCCGACCAATCAGTAGCGATGACGCCGTTGAAGTCGCGCGCCTGTACTTCCGCACGTACGGCTACACCAAGATCGGAATGTCCTGGCTCTATGAGCCGGATGTCTTCCGGCACAAGATCGAGACGCACATCCACGAGGGCATGGTTGCCGTCCTGCCTTCCGGGCGCATCGTGGGTCACAACGGCCTGCTGCGGACGACTCCGGATTCGCCGACGGCCTCGGCTGGCCCGGGTGCCGTCGACCCGGCCTTCCAGCGTCGCGGGATCGTGAACCGTATTGATGAGGCCTTCATGCCGCGAATACTTGCTTTGGGGATGCGCGGAATCCACGTCGAGGGAGTGACCGCGCATCCGGCCACTCAAGCCGGTGCGCTCAGGGTCGGGTTCCGCGAGACCGGGCTCGTGCTCGGTCGACAACCGGCGGACGTGGAGTTCATCGGGTTCGACGGGCCCAAGGGATTCCGGCGCGCGGTCATGATCATGTACCGGCCGCTCATGGCACCGGTCGAGCAAGCGGTACACGTGCCTGCTCGTTATCGCGACGTCCTTGAGCGCATCTACGAGGCCGTTGGCCTGCCTCGCCTGTTCCATTCCGAGGCAGGTCGACCACCGACCGATCTGCCACCAAGGTCGCAACTTGTCACCGAGTTGTTGTCTGCGACCAAGCACGCACAGATTCGGGTCGCGGAGTACGGACAGGACTTCGTGGAAGCCCTCCAAGGGCTCATCCACCGCTTTGAGACAGAACGATTCGAGGTGATCACGGTCCACCTGCCGCTCATGAACCCACTGACCGCCTACTTCGGCTCGGGTCTGGGAGAACTGGGGCTGTCCTTCAACGCTCTCTTCCCGCAGCAGGACTCGGGTGACGAGCTTGTCCTGGGAGTGAACCTGAGCGAACAAGACCCTGAGACGATTGTCGTCGTCTCGGAGTTCGGCAGGGAGTTGCTCGACTACGTGATCGCGGACCGCGAACGCGTGACGGGCGCCCTTCAGTCGCGGGCTCGATCACGAGCCTCCATGGCTCGCATACTCGAC
>JBMTDJ010000083.1:0-8061 GCA_049431945.1 Candidatus Nanopelagicales bacterium
CTGTGGAGGAACTACAGCACTGTGACTACTAGATGTAGGGGAACCGTAGACCCTCGCTCGGACATCCGCAAGTCCCATTTTCGGCGTGTCGCAGTCGCCTCCTGCGCCACACGAGGCTCAGGGGCACCGCCTGGTGGACGTGCCGGGCCACGTCAGCGAGCGGGGACCTGCAGGACCTGTCCCGGGATCAGCCCGGACTGGGTCAGACCGTTGGCCTGGCGGATCTCGGCAATGAGGGCACGCGGATCAGCTCCGGGGTCGAGGGCCGAGGCGATCCCCCACAGGGTGTCGCCAGGCTGGACGGTCACCGCCACGGTGGCCGGACCCTCCACCTGCGCCGTAGCCACGGCCCGCCAGGCTCCCGGCAGCAGCACCACGAGGAGCGCCATCCCGAGCACGACGAGGCGGCCCCGGCGGGTGATGCGCAGCGATGCGGGTGTCGAACCGGTCGCGGAGCGACGGTGCGCAGAGGAGCGCACGGGCATCCCCAGGGCGGGGGCAACGAAGGTGGCAGCCATGGGGGCCCTCCTCTGTTCAGCGGCCATCGGCCGGTCTATCGAACGCGTGTACGATCGAACATATGTCCCATCGGCCCCATCTGTCACGCGACACGCCGCACCCAAATCGAACAGGTGTTTGAATCCGGGGGGCGCGGTCGCTACGGTCGTGGCCATGGCTCGAAGACTCCCAGGGGGGTCTGACAGCCAGCCCGCACCGCCTCACGACCCCGGAGGACCCATGGCCCGCAAGCAGCCCGATGCCGACTTCGCCGAGGGCCTCACCGCCCGCCAGCGCGACATCCTGGCCGTGATCCGCACCACCGTCGAGGAGCGCGGCTACCCGCCAAGCGTGCGCGAGATCGGTGAGGCGGTCGGCCTGACCTCCCCGTCCAGCGTTGCCCACCAGTTGGGCGTCCTGGAGAAGAAGGGCCTGCTGCGCCGGGACGCCAATCGCCCGCGCGCCCTGGTCGTCGCCGACGAGACTGCCGAGGCCACCGCCGACATCACCGGCATCGGCGACGCCACCCCTGCCGCCGCGTATGTCCCCGTGCTGGGTCGCATTGCCGCAGGCGGGCCGATCCTCGCCGAGGAAGCCGTCGAGACAATCTTCCCGTTGCCGCGCGAGATCGTCGGCGAGGGCGAGCTCTTCTTGCTCAAGGTCGTCGGCGACTCCATGGTCGACGCGGCGATCTGTGACGGCGACTGGGTTGTCGTGCGCCGCCAGCCCACCGCCGACAACGGAGAGATCGTGGCCGCCCTGCTCGACGACGAGGCGACCGTCAAGACCCTGCAGCGCAGGGAGGGACACACCTGGCTGCTCCCCCACAATCCCGCGTACTCCCCCATCGACGGCGATCACGCGACCATCCTGGGCAAGGTCGTCACCGTCATCCGTCGCGTCTGAGGACCTCGCTCTCCCAGGTCTCGCGCAGACGTCCGAGGGCCGCGAGCACGACCGCGCGATCATCGGTGAGCCACAGCGGCGGCATCGCCGCGAGCAATGTCTTGCCGTACGACGCGGACGCCAGGCGGGGATCGAGCACCGCGACGACTCCTCGATCGCTGGCATCGCGGATGAGGCGTCCGGCGCCCTGGGCCAGCAGAAGTCCCGCGCGCGGCACCGACACCTCGCGGAAGCCCTCACGGCCGAGTGCCTCCTGCCGCGCCGACACGATCGGATCATCCGGCCGCGGGAAGGGAATGCGGTCGATGACGACCAGCGAGCATGTCTCGCCGGGTACGTCGACGCCCTGCCACAGCGACATCGTGCCCACCAGGCTGGTCGCAGGTTCGGCCTCGAAGGCGCTCACTAGCGCGGCCGCCGGTTCGCCGCGTCGCTGCACCAGCACCGGCGTCGACAGCCGCACGCGCAGGTAGTCGCCCATTCGCTCCACGGCGCGCCACGACGAGCAGAGCACGAGGGTGCGTCCGCCCGCTGCGTCGATGAGGTCGCCCACCTCGTCGAGGGCCTCCTCCGGAATGCCCTCGCGGCCGGGCGGCGGCAGATGACGCGCGACGTAGAGGATCCCCTGCTGGGCGTAGTCAAAGGGGCTGCCGACGTCGAGCCCCTGCCACTCACCCGGCACTCCCATGCGGGCCGCGCACTCGTCGAAGTTCTCGCCGAGAGTCAGCGTGGCACTGGTGAGCGCCACCGGACGCTCGGCCATGAGCGAGGAGCCGAGGACCCCGGCGATCTCCAGCGGCGCGAGCTTGACCGTGCCGGACTCCACCCAGGTGACCTCCGCCGACGTCGCGGCGATCAGGCGCCCCGCCGCGTCGAAGATCTCCTCGAGGCCTCCACGGGCACGCTGGCGCGCCGCAAGAGTGTCAAGGTCGTCGTCGGTGGGGATCTCGCTGATGCCCGCGCGGGCGACGTCACGGATCGAGGTAAGCGCCAGCAGCAGGTCGCGCGGTGCCTCGCGATAGCGCCCATCCTCACGGGACGCCTCCGTCAGGCGCTCGGCCGCGTCGGCGAGGTCGTCGGCGGTGGATGGTCGCAGGAACTTGCGTGCCCGCGACAGCGCCTGCTCCACCGAGCGCGCGGACAACTCCAGCGCGAGCGCCTGCGTCACGCGGTCGACGAGCTCGTGGGCCTCGTCGACGATGACCGCATCGTGATCGGGGAGCACGGGAATGCCCTCGACGGCGTGGATCGCCAGCATCGCGTGATTGGTGACGACGATGTCGGCGGCCATGGCGATCTCCCGGCGCTTGGCGGTGAAGCATTCGGCGCCGTACGCACAGCGCATCTCCCCCACGCACTCACGGCGTGAGACGGACATCCCCCGCCACACGCGCGGATCGATCGGCTCGCCGAACTCATCGCGATCGCCCGTCTGGGTCTCCAGGGCCCACTCGCGGACAGCCACCGCCTGCTGGCCCAGGGCCGAGCGCGGGATGATCGCGTCGCCGTCGTCCTCGGGCTCTTGGCGATGCAGGCGCTCGAGGCACACGTAGTTGTGCCGGCCCTTGAGTACGGCGTACGTGAGCGGACGCGGCAGCAGCGGCTCGAGGGCGGAGGCGACGACCGGCAGATCACGCTCGACGAGCTGGCGCTGCAAGGCAAGGGTCGCCGTCGCGACGACGACCGCATCACCCTTCACCGCGTGCAGCGCCGCGGGCACGAGATAGGCAAGGGACTTGCCGGTGCCCGTGCCGGCCTGCACGAGCAGGTGCTGGGGCGCGGAGCGGCCCGAGGCGAGCGACGCGGCCACTGCCTCGGCCATGGCCAGTTGGCCCGGTCTCGGTTCGCTGCCGAGTGCGGTTGCTGCGGCGGCGAGCGCCTCGGCAACCGACGGCAGGCTCGGTTCGCTCACTCGTCGTCCGGCGACGGCAGTCGCACGCCCATCCGTGCAGCCAGGTCAGGCCGCACGCGTGCGCGCAGGCGCGTGCCCTCGGGCAGGTGCTCCTCGGAGAGCACCTCACCGTCCGAGTGCGCGGCAGCGACGAGGTCACCGCGGTCATAAGGGACGACAACGTCGACCTCGATCTCCGGTCTCGGGAGGCGCTCGTCGAGACGGGCGAGCAGCTCGTCAATCCCCTCGCCGGTCTGGGCCGAGACGATGAGCGCGTCGGGCTCCTGCCGTCTCAGCGCAGCGAGTTGCAGTGGATTAGCGATATCCGCCTTGTTGATGACGACGAGCTCGGGCAGATCGCCTGCGCCGATGGAGCTCAGCACTTCCCGCACCGCGGAGAGCTGATCCTCGGGGTGGGGATCAGAGCCATCGACGACGTGGACGACGAGATCGGCGTCGGTGACCTCCTCGAGTGTGGACCGGAATGCCTCGACGAGGTGATGCGGCAGGTGTCGCACGAAGCCCACCGTGTCGGCGACCGTGCAGTGGCGTCCGCTCGGCAGGTCCAGGCGCCGTACGGTCGGATCGAGGGTCGCGAAGAGCGCGTCCTCGACGAGCACCCCCGCGCCTGTGAGGCGATTGAGCAGGCTCGACTTGCCGGCATTGGTGTAGCCCGCGAGCGCGACGGCCGGAGTGCCCGCGCGCTCCCGTGACGTGCGCTGGGTACGGCGCACCCGCTCCATCTCCTTGAGCTGTCGGCGCAGCACCGTCATCTGGTCACGGATGCGGCGACGATCGGTCTCGATCTTGGTTTCGCCCGGCCCGCGCGTGCCGACACCGCCGGTGGCTCCGCCGGCGCGGCCGCCCGCCTGGCGGCTGAGCGATTCACCCCAGCCGCGCAGCCGGGGCAGGAGGTACTGCATCTGGGCGAGCGAGACCTGGGCGCGACCGGCCTTGCTCCTCGCGTGCTGGGCGAAGATATCGAGGATCAGCCAGGTGCGGTCCACGACCTTGACCTTGACCACATCCTCGAGATGCCGGAGCTGCCCTGGGCTGAGCTCGCCGTCGCAGATGACGGTGTCGGCTCCGGACGAGGTGACGAGGTCGCGCAACTCCCGGGCTTTGCCGGATCCGATGTAGGTCGCGGGATCGGGACGATCACGTCGCTGGATCACGCCGTCGAGCACGACGGCACCGGCGGTCTCCGCGAGGGCGGCCAACTCGCGAAGGCTGCGCTCGGCCTCGTCCGCCGTGCCATCGGTCCACACACCGACGAGGACGACCTGTTCCAGGCGCACCTGGCGGTACTCGACCTCGGTGACGTCCTCGAGCTCGGTCGACAGTCCGACGACCCGGCGCAGGGCCTGGCGATCTTCAAGGTCGAGCTCGCCGACGGCGGGATCGTCTAAGTCCACGAAGCGATCCAGTCGTCCTCGAGGACGCCGTCGGAGACGATGACGGCAGGGCCGATGAGCTCGAGTTGGCCGTTCGTCTCTCTCACGTGCAGCGTGCCGCCCGGTACGTCGACGCGGATGATGTCGTCGGCGACGCCATCGCGGCGCCGGGTCACCCAGGCGACGGCGCACGCGCCGGTGCCGCACGACAGGGTCTCGCCGACGCCGCGCTCGTGCACGCGCATGGAGACATGTCCGGGCGCGATCACCTCGACGAACTCGACGTTGACGCCCTCGGGGAACAGATGCTCCGGAGCGACCTCGGGGGCACGGTCGAGGGGGCCGGCCGCACCCAGCGAGGTGACGTAGACGACGGCGTGCGGGTTGGGCACGTGGACGCCGGTCGCGGGATAGGAGCGATTGCCGACCATGACCGAGGCCACGGTGTCGACAGACGTGGCCTCTCCCATGCCCACGGCGTACTCCCCGTCGTCGAGGCGGCGCACGTGGAGGACCCCACCGCGCGTGGCGATGTCCATGCCCGAGGGGTCAGCGAGCCCTTCCTCGACGAGGAACCGCGCGAAAACGCGGATGCCGTTGCCGCACATCTCCGCGCTCGAGCCATCGGAATTGCGGTAGTCCATGAAGAACTCCGCCCCCGTCGCCGCGGGATCTTCGCAGGCCTCGCAGCGGACGACGCGCAGGACGCCGTCACCGCCGATGCCCATGCGCCGATCGCACAACGCGTCCACCATGGCCGGCGTCAGGTCGAGTTGTCCGTCGAGATCGGGGATGAGGACGAAGTCGTTCCCCGTCCCGTGTCCCTTGAGGACCCTCACACCAGCCATGGGATCAGCCTAGGCGCCAGCGTCGGCGTAGAGCGCGCTCGCCCGAGCGCACACGTAATCCCAGGTCTGCTCGACCGGCGCGGAGACGTTGTGGGCGGCGAGGCGCTCTCCGAGCCCTGGGTCACGCGCGAGCAGGGCGATCGCCGAGGCGAGGGAGGCGTCGTCGACTGCCAGCAAGCCCTCGATGCCGTCGCGGATGAACTCCGCCGTGCCCGCCTGAGCGCGGGCGATGACCGGCAGTCCGGCTGCGCGCGCCTCCAGCGCGGCGATGCCGAAGGACTCCCTCACCGACGCCTGCACGAAGGCATCGCTGCGCGCGAACACCTCACGGATGCCCGAGCCGTCAAGCCGTCCGGTGAAGGTGACATCAATGGCCAGGCGCCGGGCGGTCCGCTCGACAAGTGCCCGCTGGGGGCCGTCGCCGATGATGGTCGCCTCGATGCGCTGTGACGGTCCGACGAGCACCTGGGCACGCGCGATGGCCTTGAGCAGCGCCCCGATCCGCTTGCGCGGGGCCAGGCGCGAGACGGTGACCACGCGCAACGCCCCGTCCACCCGGGGCACCGCAGCCTCGCGCTGCCAGGGCAGGGGGTCGAGAGCATTGGGAAGAACGGCCACATCGGTGGCCAGCGAGGAGCTCACGGCGGAGGCCGCCATGCCGCTCACCGCGCTCACCACGACATGGGGCCGCAGGAGAGCCGAGCGCACTGCGCGGTAGCCGTTGCGCGAGAGCGGTCCCCACACGCTGTGCACCGTGACCACGGTCGGCAGGTCAACTTGCGCCAGAGCACGCAGCGCGCCCCACGCGAAGGGCGATGTCGCGCCTAAGTGCACGTGTGCCACGTCGGCCGGCTCGGACTCCAGCAGCGCTCGCACCCCAGCCCGCGTCCGCGGATGCACCGGAAGGTCGGCGGGCAGACGAACGGCGAGGCGATCAACGGGCAGGCCGTCGACAACATCGCGTCCCGCGCGAACTGGACCATCTCCTGGAGTCGCCGTGATGATGCGCACGTCGTCGCCCCGTGCGGCCTGGGCGAGGGCCAGCCCGCGCACCTGGGTCTCGATGCCTCCCGTGCGCGGCAGGTAGCAGTCCGAGACATGGGCGATGCGCACGCGATGACGCTACGCCACCGAGGGAATCCCCATGCGTCAGGCCCGATGCGTCAAGATGGGGCCGTGGCCACGCTGGTTTTCCTCCATGCCCACCCCGACGATGAGGCACTTCTCACCGCCGGCACGATGGCGCGGGCCTCAGCCGAGGGCCACCGGGTGGTCCTCGCCGTGGCGACGGACGGCGCTGCGGGCCTCACCTCCGCAGAGTTCCGTGACGATCTGGCCGGGGTGCGCGCTGCCGAGCTTGAGCGCTCGGCGGAGATCCTCGGCACCGCCCGACTGGAGACATGGGGATTCGCCGACTCGGGGCTCAACGGTGATGCACCAGGTGGATTCGCTGCGGGCGATCTCGACGATCAGGTCGCGCGCCTGGTCGACCTCGTGGAGTCGGAGAAGGCGGACGTGCTGGTCGGCTACGACCCTTCGGGTGGATACGGCCACCCCGATCACCTGCGGGTGCATCAGGTGGCGCGCGCGGCTGCTGCGCACGTGCGCGATCACCGGCCGCTGCGTCAGTTCGAAGCGACGCTCCCTCGCGAACCGATCGCGCGTGCCGTGCGGACGGCATCGGCACTGCGCATGACCCCCGCTGGCTTCGATCCAGCGGAGTTCGATCGAGCCTGGACCCCGGGCCGGGAGATCACCCACCGTGTCGATGTCCGCCACTACGCCTCAGCAAAGCGCGCGAGCATGGCCGCGCATGCGAGCCAGGCCGCCGCTGATGACTCCACACGCACCCTCGCCGTGCTAACCAAGCTCCCCGGGCCGGCGTACACCCTCCTGCTCGGCACCGAGTTCTACGTCGACGTTCCATAAACCGATAAGTGCACTCGCGGGGGTGCCGGCGGGGAACCACCGGATGCGGGCGTCCTGGCGGAATCGGCGCTCCTGGCGACGAGCAAACTTGCGCGTGCCATCGATCGTCCGCTGCCGCGCTGCCTCGAGATCGCCATCGCCGGCGAGGGCGTCAAGGATCTGGCTATAGCCGAGCGCTCCGCTCGCCGTGCGTCCCATGCGCTCGCACAGCGCCAGGACCTCGTCGACAAGGCCCTCGGCCCACATGCGATCGACCCGTGCGGTGATCCGCGCATCGAGCACGAGCCGGTCGCACGCCAGGCCTATCCACCGGGCATCGCGCCATGGCGTCGGCTCCGGCAGGCGCGCCGTGAACGAACCCTCGATCTGGACGACCTCGAGCGCGCGCACGATCCGCCGCCCGTTGGTGGGCAGGATCGCTGCAGCAGCCGAGGGATCGAGAGCCTCCAGGCGCGCGTGCATCGCCACCGGTCCCAGCTCGGCGAGTTCAGCCTCGAGTCCGACCCGCACCTGCGGGTCGGTGCCGGGGAAGTCCATCTGGTCCAGGATCGCCTGGACGTACTGCCAGGAGCCGCCCACGATGATCACGGGCCGG
>JBMTDJ010000084.1:0-7960 GCA_049431945.1 Candidatus Nanopelagicales bacterium
TGCGCGGACACCATGTCGGTCAGCAGCTTCTTGTCGACCGTCCAGTCGACCGGCACCCGGACCGTCTTCTTGTTGACCTCGTAGCCCTCGAGCCGCGGCCGGAGCTCATCGATGATGTCGGCGTTGAAAGGGGCGATGAGGATGTGTGCTTTCTGGGCGCTGGCACCGAAGAGGTAACGGCCGTCCTGCTTGAGCATCGGCTGATTCCATGCGATGACGACCTCGGCCTTCTTGAACTTCGCCGTCAGCGTCGCGAAGATCGCCCGAATGGTCTTGGCCTTCGGCTCGTCCAGGGTCGCAAGGTAGTCGTCAAAGGTGTCGTACCGGCGTGAACTCGTGGAGCCCTTGAGATAGAGCACGAGCGCGTTCGCGTGTGCGCGACTGAATCCGTGCCTCTCCTGAAGGAAGGCCATCTGGTCGGCGTACTTCTCGCCCTTGACCTTCTTCATCTGGGTGAACCAGTAGGACATCGGCTTGCCATAGCGCTTCTCAATAGCCGGGAAGTGCGATGCGCGGTCAGGACTCGTGGCCACCGGGCAAGATTAGACCCCGGGTGCGTACGCCGAGATCGCGGACAGTGTGGCCACCCGACGACTGCCCCCGGGCAGCCCGGCGAGCACCGCCGCAGCAGCGCTGCCCAGGGTCACCCTTTCGGCGAGCGACGCTCCCTGCAGCAAAGACCAGGCGTAGGCAGCATGAAAGGCATCACCGCATCCCGTCGTGTCCACGGCATCGACGGGAAAGGCGGGAATCTCCGCAGCGGTGGACGGGGCATCGAAGGCGTACGAGCCACGGGCCCCATCGGTGAGCACGACCGCAACTCGATCCGGATTCCACAGAGCCTGCGCGATCTCGCCGGGATCCGATGCGCCGGTGAGCATCGCACCGAAACTGAGTGGAATGACGAGATGATCCGCGGCGCCGACAAGGGCGCGCACCGTGGGAGATGGATCACGCTCGGCGTCGAGAATCACCGGCACCCCGCGCTCGCGCGCTCGCTCCACGACTGCCAGGGATCCGGGAGGAGCGACCACCGCGTCGATCAGGAGTGCATCCGCGTCCGCGAGCGCGCGGTCGACGGTGTCCAGGCTCGGTAACGGCGTGCGGGCCAGGGGAGCATCGTCGAAGGCGATGTAGCGCTCGCCACCTGCCGTCACGGTGATCCGCGATGTCACAGGGTCTGCACCGGGGACGCGGTCGACGTACGCCGTGCTGATCCCATAGTCCGCGAGGTCAGCCACCGCCTCGTCGCCGAGGGCCGAGGTGCCGATCGCACCGAGATAGCCCGCTGGCGATCCGAGCGCAGCCACGGTCGCGAGTGCATTGCGCACGTTGCCGCCGAATCGGCTCTCACTCGCGATCACGCGACCCTTGCCGGATTCCCACGGCGTCTCCGTCACGAGGATGAGGTCGTGGGCGATGCAGCCGAGTCCGAGGATCATGCTCGAGCGAGTGCCTCATCGGCATCGAGACCGTCGTGGATCACCGCGGCGTACGCGCGTGCAGCGCGCTCCATATCGGCGTCGCCCCAGATGTTGCGCCCGACAACGGCTCCGAGAGCTCCCGCGCGCATGCCCGCGTGCGTCTGAGCGAGAGCGTCACGCAGGGTCGGCTCCTTCGGTCCACCCGCCATCACGATCGGCACTGGACACGATTCGATGATCTGGGCGAATGCCTTCTCATCACCCGGGTAGCCGACCTTGATGACATCGACCCCCGTCTCGATCCCCACGCGCACGGCGTAGGCGATCTCGTCGGGAGTGAACACGATCTTGACGCCGTCGGAGTAATCGCGGGGGTAGATGTGGGCGACCACGGGGAGCTCGTACGCCGCTGCGTCACGGACGGCGTCGGCGAGCCAGCGGATGAAGTCGCCCTCGGTCTCGCCCCTCACCCCGATAGCCACGGCGAGCGCGTCGGCGCCTAGCCGGGTTGCGTCAGCCGGAGTGGCGAGCCGGTCTCTGATGCGATCATCCGGTGTCCAGTAGCTCGCCTGCACGATGAGTGACGCTTTGCCGACGTAGGGCGGCCAGCAGTGCTTCGCGGTCCCCGGCGTCATCGTCATGGTGTCGGGGTGGGCCCGCATGCACTGGCCGACGGCGGACGGCAGGTCGCTGAGTCCGCCCTCGCGCACGTTCCCGTAGCCGACGAAGTGGTCGACAGCGATACCGAAGAGCGTGCCGGACGGATGAGCAAAGAGTCGTGACAGCCGGATGTCCGTGCCCAATCCCACGGGAGCACCTTTCGATTGGTTCAGCCCCTCGCCGATAGTAGCGAGGAGACCCTATCGCCGTCGGCGCCAGCCGGACCGTCAACACCCAGGCGCCTCTTGATGCCACCATCGTGATACACAACGCGCTTGTGCGCTTCGATGACCGAATCGGCACGCTACCGCGGAACGGCGGTCGTCACCGCAGCCAGCCGTAGACCGTCCACGCGATGCCGGCGAGTGCGGCGACGAGGACGAGGCCGAGGTAGAGCAGGACCAGGCGCACGTCACGCAGGTAGCAGCGACTGCGCGTGAGGCCCGCGCGGTGAGCTCGCCAGTAGCCGGCCAGGCCCAGGACGGCAAATACGGCGACGGCCACCGGTCCGAAAATCCAGGCGAGCAGCGCGATCGTGGTGAAGATGCACAATTTCAGCGGGTCGAAGGACGACTCGACCGCGGGCTCACCCGGCACGGGGCGTTCGGGCACGCCCGCAAGGCCGTCCGACGGTGCGGTCACGACTCACCTCCCGTGACGAGTGTGGGCATCGGGATCAGGACCTGGTCGGTGACCGCCGTGGAGATGCGCTGGCGCGACAACGTCGGCCAGGCCTGCACTGCGCAGAAGGGGGCGCACTGGTCCTGGGTGCCCGACCTGGTGCCGACATGGACGCAGCACTGCGTAAGCCGCTCCTCGATCATCGTGCTCATGTCCATGAACGGCTTCACCGAGATGCGGACGACGCGCTCGCCCAGCATCCGGCGCAACCGCTCTTGGCTGCCCGGGAGACCCGCGGCCGCGGCCATCTTCAGCAGGGAGGCAATGCCCAGATCGCACGTCTCGCACACGTCGCGCCAGAGCGCACCAATGTCGGGGTGCGACAGTGATGTCTGCTCGCTCATGAGTCCGAGCAACGAGGCCTTGACGGCCTTGCGCAACTCACGGGGAATCTGATCGTCGGCGATGCGGTTGGCGACCAGGTCGAGGTGCGCGAGCAGTCGGTCATGGCCGATGAGCGAGACGAGCGAGCGCCACTCGCCGTCGTCGGTGCGCAGCAGGTAGCCGATGCTCGCACAGTGCGGATGCGAGCACGGCAGCGCGGTGAGGTCACGCCAACTGACAAGTCCATCGGTCTGCGGCCCGAGACGCGAGAGGACTCCGGTGTGGGTGAGCCGATCGAGCGGATCGATGAGACCGGACCTGCCCGAACCGAACACCGGCTGGATGGAGACTCCGCCCACGTACGGCGTGGCGAGCGCCACGCGGATGACGTCACCGATCTCGTCATCGTTGACCCCGAGAGCCGCCGTCATGGTCAACGTCGTGAAGACCTCGGCGGAGGAGAGCCGCTGTAGCGCGCGGGCCTTGATAGCGGTGAGATCCCCGCCGCGATGGTGGCGCGACGATTCAGCGCGCAGGCCGTCGTACTGCAGGTAGACCTCCACGCGCCTGCGGTGGCGGCGAAGGACCTCGAGCAGGTCGTCGTCACGGCTGAGGAGAACGCCGTTGGTGTTGATGAGAATGCGGACGATGTTGCGTGCGACAAGCTCGTCAAGCAGTCTGGGCAGATCCGGGTGCAGCGTCGGCTCGCCGCCACTGAGCATCACGACATCGAGTCGCCCGTTCTCGCGCGCGAGGCGCTGATCGACATTCGCCAGCACATCCGCCACCGGAACCACGCCTCGGAGTTCGGGGGAGGAGTCGGTGAAGCAGGTGGGGCACCGCAGATTGCAGGTCTCGATGATGTCCTCAAGCAGGATGCAGGTGTGCTGGGTCTGCATTTCGCCGAGCCCGCGCAGGTAGGCCGCGGGGACGGGGTCGTAGTTTCCCGGGGAGTCGGGCACGTGCCACTTCGTCGGCGCCGTCCACTGCTCGAGGTAGCGGAGGATCTCGGGGTCCTCGTCATACAGTGTTCGAACGAACCCGTGGTCGGGGCATCCGCGCTCGAGCCAGATGCGCCCGTCGCGCTCTGCTAGCCATCCCGAGAGCCTAGGCACGTCGGTGAGATCGTCGTGGGGGCACGAAGGACAGAACGCCGTGACGTAGCGGTGGATTCGGTCGTCGCGCAGTGGCATCCCACTGCCATGCGTCAGTTGCTGCGGAGCGACGCTCGGTTCGTCGATGAGCGTCACGACGACCAGAGCAGCGGCGTGAGGTTGCCGCTAAAGATCGCCGTGCACAGTCCTGCCGTGACGATGAGTCCCACACCCAGACCAAGCATCAGCCCGGCGAGAATGCTGCGGTAGCGCGTGGTCGGATTCTTGGCAGCAAGGAAGAACAAAGAGATGAGTAGCGCCACGGGGACCACCAGACCGACGAGGGGATCCACCCACGTGCCCACCGCGACGATCAGGACAACGATGCCGGCGGTCCACCAGACCGTGCGGCTGTCATAGCGCGAGCCCTGCTGTGGTCCCGCAGCATCTGGCGGGGTGTGTTCGGCGTCCCCTGTTGGCGACTGTGGGGAGTCTGACTCCTCGGGGAGCTCGGGCGGGCTCGATTCGGTCACGCGGCACCTCTTGACGGAATGCGGACTGCGGATAGAGCGCGAGCGTAGACCCCACGACGTGCGGCGCGCCAGAGGCGCACAGCGATCAGCGGCGAGAGGGCGAGGAGGAACACCTGCGAGCGGGTGAGTCCCCACAGGTCGGGTGGATTGGCACGGGTGAACTCGACGCCGAAGCGGAACGCGGCATATGCCGCGACGAACAGGACGAATGTCTCGCCCGGCCCGTCGAGGCGGTCGCGCAGCCACAGCAGCACGGCGAACGCGGCCAGGCAGAACGCGATCTCGTACAGGAATGACGGGTGCATGGGCACCCCGGCGACGCAGCCGGGACACTCGGGGATCGAGGCCGCGACCGCCGGGTCCACAGTGATGCCCCACGGCAGTGTCGTCGGCCGGCCAGGAGCCTCGCTGAGGAAGCAGCCGATCCGCCCGATCGCCAGGCCGATCGCGACCGCCGGTGCGAACAGATCGCCAGTGCGGCCGGGGTAGCCGCTGATCCGCTTGCCGACGAGTGCGCCGACATACGCGCCGGTAAGGCCGCCGAGGATAGTGCGCCCACCCTCCTGCCAGGCCCAGGCGAGAGCTCCGAAACCGCCCTGGAGTAGGGCGTCGAGCACCTCCGCGGCCCGCGCGCCAAGCGCACCACCGACGACCAGGCCCACGATGACCGGGATCAGGCGCTCATCCCACATCCGTCGGCGCCGGGTCTCCGCGAGGAACACGGCGAGGCCCACCAGGATGGCGAGTGCGACGAACACATCGTGCGTGCCGACCGGCCGACCCGCCACGCTGAAGAGCACCGGATACATCGGCTCTCCTTTGCCGCTTCGGTGGGCAATGTGCAAAAGACCCTGACGTGGTGGAACGCGGCCCCGGTGAGGGTCGATCCCACGCAATGTACCTCGCAATCCCATGACGTGACCGCTGCACCGAACGGAGCGGGTGCCCGTCGCGGCATGAAGACGTGTCATTCGCGGCGTCTATCGGTGGACTTCCCTCGCGCGAGGGGGCGTTTCGAGGTGGTGTGGGGTAGCGCGCCAATGCGCCTAGGTTGCCGGGGATCTGGTCCCAGGGGATAGGGATGACGCGGGTGACCTCGATGGCACTACAGCGGGCTCCGCGGTCGACACGGGCGGCGCCATCACGATCGATCTGCTGGGGTCACCGCACAGCATCGTGGGTGGGGTGCGCGAGGGGGGAGTTGAACCCCCACACCCTTTCGGGCACACGGACCTGAACCGTGCGCGTCTGCCTATTCCGCCACTCGCGCGTCACCCTGTCACCAGGGCGAAGATGAGGGTACCCCTACGAGGTGGAGGGCACCAACAGCCCCTTAGGAGCTGCCCTGATGGTCCTTGTGCTCGGGCGCCAGGTGACCACCGATGAGGACGCCGGTGACGAAGATCATCATGAGCGCGGTCATCACGGAGTTCTGGAACGCCGGCTCTAGGCCGTTCCACTTGGAGTTCAGATACATGATGAACCAGTTGCCACCCACGGTGATGAAGCCGAAGAAGAAGACGAGTAGTCCGGTGGTGCCGCCGGCAAAGGTCCACTTCTGTGCACGACCCCAGCGCGGGCACGCGGAGGTGCGCCGGATCCCCAGGATGCCGCCAATGAGGAGCAGGATGCCCGTGATGGTCTCGCCTGCGATGATGCCGATGTAGCTGAGCACCTGGAACCACGTCGCGTCGATGAAGCGCCACTGGAATCCGCTGTCAGCCGGCACCCCGTCTCCACTGAGTACGCCCTGTACGAAGGGCCAGTTGCTCGCATTGGGGTTGACGGGATTGGTGATGTTGTCGAATGCGACGACGAGGTAGTACGCCGCTGTCATGAGCACGAAAAGTGACGCGGCTAGTCGCGCGATGCGCCACACCGACCATCCCGCGACAACACGCTCGTCCTGCTTGATGCGATCCGCTTCCTTGGACATGGCACCTCCTTGGTTCAGGCTAGCCATCGAGACCACAGGCGTCACTGAATCGAATGCGTGTCGCGACATACCTAGGATGTTGGCGTGCCACACCTCGACCACGTGCCCCTCGGCACGTCCGCGCTCACCGTCTCGCGGCTCATCCTCGGAGGAAATGTCTTCGGCTGGACAGCGGATGAAGAGGCGTCGTACGACATTCTCGATGGGTACGTCGCTCACGGTGGAAACGCAATCGACCTCGCCGACTCGTACCCTCACTGGGCACCCGGATGCACAGGAGGTGAATCGGAGCAGATCGTTGGTCGGTGGCTTCAGGCTCGCGGCAATCGTGACGATGTCGTGGTCTGCACGAAGGTGGGGAAGTTCCCCGGCAACTACGGACTCACTCGTCGACAGATTCTTTCCGGTTTCGAGCGGTCCCTCGACAATCTGCAGACCGACTACGTGGACCTGTATTACTGCCACCTCGATGACCCGATGACTCCGCTTGAGGAGACTCTTCGCACGCTGACGGAGTTGATGGAGGACGGTCGCGTACGCGCTATCGCGGCCTCCAACTACTCCGTCGACCGACTCGCCGAGGCGCTCCGGATCGCAGGTGACCTCGGACTCGCTCGATTCTGCGCGGTGCAGCCGCAGTACAGCCTCGTCGTTCGGGATGAGTTCGAAGGGCCGCTTCAAGCCATGTGCGAGCGCGAAGGCCTGTCTTGTCTGCCCTTCTGGCCTCTCGCCGCCGGCTTCCTCACCGGCAAGTACGTCGATGTCGATCCGACCGCCGTCCCGCGGGGTCGACATGTGTCACCCTTCGTCACGCCACGCAATGAGGCGATCCTCCATGTCGTATGCGGGGTCGCCGCTCGGCACCACACTGCACCCGCCACCGTGGCACTGGCCTGGCTGCTCACACGCAAAGCGGTCGCCGCACCGGTTGCGTCGGCGTCACGCCTCGAGCAGGTGCCCGCGCTCATGGCAAGCCTGTCGCTGCGCCTATCGGCCGAGGATCTAGATGCGCTCGATGCCATCTCGAGCGTCCAGTGAGCGTCCGCGCAGCGCAGGAGGTCGCGCCCGGCGTCCACGTCATGGCGTCTCGACGCTACGACACGACGTCGACCGTCATCACGAGCGGTCCCGATGCCCTGGTCATCGATCCCGCATGGGACGCCGATGAACTCGCGGGGATTCATCCGCTCATCCGCCACCTCGGGGCTACATGCGTCGCAGGACTCGCGACGCACCTTCACTACGACCATGTCCTGTGGCACCACGACCTCGGCGACGTGCCCCGGTGGTCGAGCGAGTGGGCAGCCG
>JBMTDJ010000085.1:0-7585 GCA_049431945.1 Candidatus Nanopelagicales bacterium
GCCGTCATCAACGGCGCGACCTCAGCGATCAAGTCGCTCTTCGGGCTCAGTGACCTCGCCATCGGCTTCGTCGTCTCCATCGCCCTCATCGGATCGGCGATCGGCGCGTGGTTCGCCGGATCCCTCGCCGACAGGTACGGCCGTCGCAGGGTCATGCTCGTCGCCGCCGCCCTATTCCTCATCGCCGCCGTGGGCCAGGCGTTCCCCTTCGGGGTAGCCGATCTGATGCTGTGGCGCTTCATCGGCGGCGCAGGCATCGGCGTCGCCAGTGTCATGGCCCCGATGTACATCGCCGAGATCGCACCGGCGCAGATCCGTGGACGCATGGGGGCGCTGCAGCAGTTCGCCATCGTCATCGGCATCTTCGCCACCGGCTTCGTCAACTACGTCATCCTCGAGGCCGCCGGGGGCAATGCCCGCAATGCCTGGTTGCTCGGCCTCGAGGCCTGGCAGTGGATGTTCCTTTCGATGATCATCCCGGCGATCGTCTATGGCGTGCTGGTCCTGCGCATCCCCGAGTCACCGCGCTACCTCGTCGCGATCAACGAGCCGGCCAAGGCCGCCAAGGTGCTCAGCACCATCTACACCGTCGACGTCACCCCGATGGTCAAGGACATCGAGAAGACACTTGCGGGCGACCACAAGCCGCGCTTCTCCGACATCCGCGGTCGAGCCCTTGGACTCATGCCGATCGTGTGGATCGGCATCATCCTCAGCGCCTTCCAGCAGTTCGTTGGCATCAACGCCGTCTTCTACTACTCCAACACGATCTGGGAGTCGGTGGGCTTCTCGGAATCTCAGGCCTTCCAGACCTCGCTCATCACGACCGGCATCAACGTCGCCTTCACCGTGGTGGCGATCGCGCTCGTCGACCGTGTCGGCCGCAAGCCGCTCCTGCTCGTGGGCTCGGTCGGCATGGTGGTGACCTTGGCCACGCTCACCTGGGTGTTCGGCACCGCAGCGACCAATGCCGATGGGCAGCCCGTGCTGGCCGACGGGCCCGACGTCATTGCGCTCATCGCCTTCAATGCGTACGTCGCCTTCTTCGCCGCGACGTGGGGACCGGTCGTCTGGGTCCTCCTGGGTGAGATGTTCCCCAACCGCATCCGCGCCACCGCTCTCGCCGTGGCCGTGGCCGCGCAGTGGGGTGCCAACTTCATCGTCTCGACCTCGTTCCCCGAGTTGGCGGGCATCTCCCTCGGCCTGGCCTACGGGATCTTCACCGCTTTCGCGATCCTGTCGATCCCCTTCGTGTTGAAGTACGTCCGCGAGACCAAGGGCGTCAGCCTGGAGGACATGGGACAGCTGGAGGGGGCCCGCGCGTCCTGAGGGGCCAAAACCATCGGCACCGCGTAGCCTCGTAAGTCACCGCCGGGAGATGCGAGGTCGACCCAGTGCAGAGTCCATGGGCCTTCCTTCGCACCGCCGGTCACCGGCTGAGCGTCGCGTGGCGCCACTCGCCGCAGCGGATCCGTCGAGCGGCGATTCTGGCGCTCACCGTCCTCAGCGCCTACGTGGTCGCGCGCCTACTCTTCACGCGCGACGAAGCGAATCCGCTGTCCTTCTGGATGCTCTTCATCGCGGAGGCGATGAGTCTGCTCAGCCTCATCCTTTTCGCCTACGAGGCGTGGAGGCTCCCCCCGCTCGCAAAGTACGAGCCACTGCGTACATCCGTGGATATCGCTATTGCGACGTACAACGAACCGATCGACATCCTCGAGCCGACGATCGTCGCGAGCCTGCGTGTCTGGGACGTGCGATACGTCTGGGTGCTTGACGACGGTCGTCGCGATGAGGTGCGCCGGCTCTGCGAGGACCTGGGGGCGCGGTATGCCACGCGCGAGGACAACAAGCACGCGAAGGCAGGCAACATCAACGCCGCTCTTCCGCGGATCGACTCCGAGCTCATCCTCTTCCTCGACGCTGACCACGTCCCTCAGCGCAATGCGATCGTCGACATGTCGGGCTACTTCCGCGACCCCTCCGTGGCCCTCGTCCAAAGCCCGCACGACTTCCGCAATCGGGACTCGGCGCAGCACACACACGGCACCCATCACGAGCAGTCGCTGTTCTTCGAGGTCCTCATGCCGGCTCGCGAGCGGCATCAGGCGGTGTTCTGGTGCGGCTCGGCCGCGCTCATCCGGCGATCTGCTCTCGTGGACGTGGGGGGCGTGGCCACCGAGACGGTGTCGGAGGATCTCCACACGACCCTCAAACTCCAACTCAAGGGCTACACGATCCGCTACCACAACGACGCACTGGTCACCGGTATCGCGCCGCACACGACCGCCGACTACCTGCTTCAGCGCGATCGGTGGGCGCGCGGCACCCTGGCTGTGCTCACGGGTCCGGAATCCCCGCTCTTCGGCAGGGGCTGGCGACTGTCTCAGCGACTGCACTACGTCAACAACCTGCTCTACTACTTCCTGCCGCTTCAGCGACTGCTCTACGTGGGCGTGCTGTTCCTCGCACTCCTCCTCGCATGGCTTCCTATCGGCAACGTCACGGCGCTCTTCGCCATTGCCGTCTCGCTCGTCTTCGCGACATCGCTCTTCGCGTCCCTTGCCCTAGCACGTGGGAGGCTGGAAATCGGTGAAGGAGCCTCCAACACCTACCTCAGCGCCGAGATCTACACGCGCGCGCTCGTGACAACAGCTCTTCGGCGCAAGAGCAGCTTCGCCGTCACTCCCAAGTCGATCTCCGAGTTGACGCTGGGCGAGCGCCTTCGCGTCCTTGCGCTCCCTACAGTCGTGGCCGTCGTCATCGCGGTGAGCTGGGCACTGCGGGCCGCGCAGCAGGCCTTCGGCTACGTCGTCCCAGGCGTTGTCCTCCCGGGCACCCTCACGACGACGGCCTTCGCCATCCTCACCTTCTTCGCCGCACTCGAGTTGGCGACCGTGGTGCCCATGCTGGCGCGGGAATACCGTCGACGCCAGAAGAGGCAGCGCTGGCGCTTCACCTGCAACCTCCCGGCCATCATCGGCGGCCAGCCAGTCGTCATCACCGACCTCCACGAAGAGGGGCTCTCCTTTACTTCCCAGGGCAGCGGCATTCACGTCGGGAATCTCGCGCGCGTGGAGTTCGGCGCCGACGTCGCCGACCGACACGTCAATATCCGCGGAATCGCGCGGATCGTTCGCAAGGCGTCCCTTCCGGGCGACGCGTTGATTTTCGGATGCACCGTCGAGTGGGACAGCGACGCCGATCGCCGCGACCTCATCGACCTGTGCTACGTCAGGCTCGCCGGCGACGATCGCGCCTACCTCGAGCTCGCGTCCGTCTAGCGCGGGGACCCCACCGTCTCATGGCCTAGCATCGGTTGCGTGAAGGGAATCATCCTCGCGAGCTTCGTGGGCTGGGTGGAGAGCACCCGTGGCTTCGTCGTGTGCGATGAAGTGATCAACCGATGTGCTGATCGCCTCACTACGGGCGGCGCCTACACCTCGGTGGGCGACTACCCGGCCGCGGAGTTCACCATGCTGGCGGGATCCCTCGCCGAGATGGAGAGCACGTCAGCCGACGCGATCATGCGCGACTTCGGCGTCGCTGCGTTCGAGCAGCTCGGCTCCCTTCACCCGGAGTGGCTCGAGGGGATGCCGGATCTGATCTCCCTACTCAGCCGTATCGAGCCCGTCATCCACGTGGAGGTACGCAAGCTCTACTCCGACTCCCAGCCTCCGCTGATCCGGGCGCGGCAGGACGACGACGGTGCCATCTACGTGACCTACGAGTCTCATCGCGATCTCGTGGCGCTGTGCCACGGCCTCATCGAGGGAGCGGCCCGTCACTATGGCGAGCGAGGCGCGGTTGAGATGACCGACAGGACAACCGTCGATGGCCGGACGCATGCCACCTTCCTCGTGGAGTCCAACGATGGCAACTGACGCGGCGCACGACCGCGAGGCACTGCTGCACACACTCGAGCGCGAACGTCGTGCACGTCTCGAGGCGGAGCGTCTGCTCGAGTCGAAGTCACAGGACCTCTTCTCGGCCAATCAGAGGCTTGCTGAGCTCGCTGAATCCCTGGCGGCACGTGAGCGCTACGCGACAGCGATCTTCCACTCGGCGCAGGATGGCATCATCGTCGCCACCACGGCCGGCCTGATCGAATCCGCCAATCCCGCCGCGGTGCGACTCCTCGAGACCGACTCCGGCACTCTTGCCGGCTCCCACCTTGCCCGGTGGATCCAGATCCCCACGATCCCGTCCGATGTCGACGGTGCGGCTGAAGCCATCGCCATGGCGCTCCAACGTCGACCCCTGTCCGAGTGCACGGCGTTGACATCGGGGGGTCGCGATATCCCCGTCCGCATTGCCGTCGGCCTGACGGAAGACCACGACGACCAGCGACTCATCCTCGTCGTCCACGACCTATCGGAGGAGAAGGCCACCGAGGAAGCCCTCCTCAAGACCGCACTGCTCGACCTGCTCACCGGGCTGGGCAATCGCGCCGCCCTTACCGCGGCCTTCCCGGTTTCGGGCGCGGGTTCGACCACGGGCGACCTCTGTGTCGTTGCAGTGGACCTGCTGAGATTCCATCGCATCAACGACGCCCTCGGCCGTACCGTCGGGGACGAGGCCCTGCGCGAGATGGGATCTCGTCTGCGCAGCGCATCGCGAGAGGCTCTCGATAGCGATCCCCGCCTCAGCGAGTGGATTCCTATCCGGCTCGGCGGCGATGAATTCGCCATCCTCGTGCGCGGTGCCGACATCCTCGAGGTCATCCCGCGCGAGATCGAGCGGATCACGCAGGCGCTCGAGCAGCCGGTCATCTTCGAGGGCTACACCGTCCCACTGGAGATCTGCCTCGGGTACTCCATGGGAAGCCCGGCCGACGACGACGTCGATGCCCTGGTGGATCGTGCCGTCATTGCCCTCGAGACGGCCAAGTCGCGGGCGGGGCAGCGCATAGCGGCCTACGACCCCCGGATGGGCGCCGAGCGGTCCCGTGTCGTCCACTTGGAGGCGCGCATTCGCGAGGCGATCGACGCCGGTGAGTTCGTCACCTACTTCCAGCCGCGTGTCGACGTGACCACGGGGCTCATCGTGGCGTGCGAGGCGCTCGTGCGCTGGGAGCATCCCACGCGAGGACTTATCCTCCCCGGGGAATTCCTTCCCGTGGCCGAGCAGTCCTCACTCATCCTGGATCTCGGCAGCGTCGTCCTCAGCAACGTCCTGTCACTCCAGCGCCGGTGTCTCGAGCTCGGCACTGCCCGGCCCGTCTCCATCAACATCTCGCACCAGGAGTTCGCCCTTCGATCGGTCATGGAGGCGATCCAGACACGTGTGCTGGAAGCGGGTATACCCCCAGACTTGATCGAGTTCGAACTGCAAGAGTCCATCGTTGCTGACGATCTGGACTACAGCCGAGAGATCCTCGATGCCATCTCGGCGCGTGGATTCCGCATCGCCATGGACGACTTCGGCACCGGCCAGTCCTCCCTCGGGCGCCTGCGCGAGCTCCCTATCGACGTCCTCAAGATCGACAGGTCGTTCGTCAGCAAGGCCATCGAGGATCTCCCGAGCGAGCGGATTCTTACGGCCATGGTCTCCCTCGCCGAGGTGCTGGGCGCGACCGTCGTCGTCGAAGGCGTGGAATCCGAAAGTCAACTTGCCATCGTGAGCAGGGCCGGCCGCTGTGAGGTGCAGGGCTTCCTCTACTCCCCCGCCGTGCCGGCAGGCGCCTATGAGGACATGCTGGCCACACAGCCGTGGAAGCGAGGACAGGCATGAGACTGCGCAAGCGTGTCCTTCGGATCCCGCTGATCTACCTCATCCTCATCGCCGTAGCGGGAGTGGGCCTGACGACGATCCTGGTGCGTTACGACCTCAATGAGGACATTGCGGCCGGCGACCTAGCGGCGACGGGCGATGCGCAGCTGCTCGCTCGGGAACTGAGCGAGCAGTTTGCCGTCTTCTACGCCCCGACCGTCGCAGGGGCGGGCTTCGCCGGTGCCGTGGTCCAGGAAAGTCAAGGGACGGGTTCCTCACAGGCCAGCCTGCTGGAGGAGGGCTTTGCGGCCTTCGCGCAACCCTTCCTCGACTACCTCGGGCCAGCTCTCCTGGACTTCCAGCTGTCCCCCGACGGCATCGTGACCTACTCGGCCCGTCCCATCGACAATGCTGCCGCCCTCGGCCACAACCTCTTCCTCGACGACGACAGGCGAGACGCGGTCCTGGCGGCTGTCGAAGCTCGCTCCCCCATCGTCAGTGGCCCGCTGGATCTGAAGCAGGGCGGCAGGGGATTGATCATCCGGCAGGCCATCTTCGTTCCGGACAACACCCCGTTCGCCCAGCGCTTCACCGCACGCACGGGGTTGCCGGCCCTGCCATCCGAGCTTGCGGGCGTCCCGGGTGACTTCTGGGGGTTTGCCACCACCGTGATCAACGTGGACACGTTTGTGTCCGCCCTCAACGTTGCAGGGCTTCCCGAGGAGCGATTCGCGGTTCAGCCGCTGAATGCCGACGGCACCCTGGGCGCCTCCGTGCTCGGCACATTCGCCGGCGGCACTGAAGGAGAGGTTACTGAGCGGGTCACCTTGCCGGACGGCAGCCAGTGGCAGGTGACCGTGGGCGCTCTGCACGGTGCGGTGTGGCATCACTGGCCGATCATCGTCATCGGCCTCATCCTCACCATCGCCGCCATGGCACTAGCCGCGTGGGCCTACCGAGTCTCACGGCGATACCGACTGGGCTATTCCTTCAGTGACTCGATCGCGGATATGACGGGTCGCGCGCAGGTCCTCGAGGCCACCGGCAACTTCATCACGAGCCTGTATCCGCGATTGCGCGGCCAGATCGACACACCACCGCCCGCGGCCGTCCGGGTCCCGGTGCCCAGCGACGTCGATGTACCCGACACCACCGGCACCGAAGATGTGCGCACCTGGCCCATCCAGCAGGGTGGGCAAACCCATGCCTACGTCCGACTCCAGCACGGGGCGCCGTACGCCGCTGCCGAGGTCGAGGAGGTCATCGGGATCATCTCCCGCATGCTGGGCGCCACGCTCGGATCCCTCGAGTACCGCGAGGAACTCGAACGCCAATCGACGGTCGACCAGCTAACCGAGGTCTTCAACCGCCGGCAGTTCCAGCCCTCCTATGAGGACCTGGCTGCCGCGGCAACAGCCCGGGGCCTATGGCTGGCTGTCGGCGTCGTCGACCTCGACGACTTCAAAGGCATCAATGACAGCTTCGGCCATCTCTTCGGCGACGAGATGCTCAAGGAGCTCGGTCACGCGCTCGGCACGGCTGTACGCGGGAGCGACACCGTGTTTCGCTTCGGTGGCGACGAGTTCGTGATCCTCGCCCTGCTCGACAGCGAGGAGCAGGCGCTGGGGCTCTTCACGCGCGTCCAGGCGAGTGCCAACTCCGCTCTCAGCGCGATGACCCCGGACGGACGTTCGGTGTCGATCTCCGTGGGCTACGCGTGCTGCCCGGGGGCACTGATCGAGCCCATGAACGAGTTGCTGGCCAAGGCCGATCAAGCGCTCTACCGAGCCAAGGGGGCGGGCCGCAACCGTGTCGAGGACTGGGCGTTCCAGGGCTCGACGTCCGGGCCGATTGCCCCGATCGGCTGACCCTC
>JBMTDJ010000086.1:0-7430 GCA_049431945.1 Candidatus Nanopelagicales bacterium
CCCGGTAGCGTGCTGACGTGTCGATCGACCTGCGGCCCCAGACCCCGCCGGCGCCCCTCGCGCTGAGCGCGATCGCCGCCGCGTGTGGACTCTCGACGGCGTCTGCTGATGTCGTCGTCACCGGCATCACCCATGACTCTCGGGCCGTGCATCCCGGCGATCTCTTCGCGGCCCTGCCGGGGGAGCGCGCACACGGTGCGGCGTATGCGGAGCAGGCGCGCGAGCGCGGTGCCGTCGCGATCCTCACCGATGCGGACGGCGCCGACATGGTGTCAGGCATCCCCGTGCTCTTCGCGGAGGATCCGCGCGAGGCGATGGGGGCGGTGGCCGCGGAGGTCTACGGGCATCCCGCGCGCGATCTGCTGCTCATCGGCGTGACAGGGACCAACGGCAAGTCGACGACGGTGCACCTGCTCGAGGCGGGGTTGCGCGCGGCCGGGCATACCACCGGGATCATCGGCACGACGGGCGTGCGCATCGGCGACCGCGCGGTGCCCAACGAGCGCACAACTCCTGAGGCCACCGACCTGCACGCTCTGCTCGCTCATATGCGCGAGGAGGGCGTCACGGCTGTCGCGATGGAGGTCTCCAGTCACGCGCTCGTGCTCGGTCGCGTCAACGGCCTGGTCTACGACATCGCGATCTTCACCCAGCTCACCCAGGACCATCTGGACTTCCACGGCACGATGGAGGACTACTTCGCGGCGAAGGCCTCGCTCTTCACGCCCGAGCGGGCCAGGCAGGCGGTGATCGGTGTCGACGGCATGTGGGGGCGACGCCTCGCCGACCACTGCGAGATCCCTCAGATCACCTACGCCCTGGACCATGATGCGGACGTGGTGTGCGCGTCGGTGATCCCCAGCCCGGCCGGCCAGACCCTCACCATCAGCGACGAGCGTGCCGGCACGGCGTACGAGGTCGAGGTCGGCCTGCCCGGCCGATTCAACGCCGCCAATGCCCTGGGCGCGTGGGCCGCGCTACGCGCCGCGGGAGTGCTGCCCCAGGCGCTTGCGACCGCGATGGCTGACGTGCGCGTGCCCGGCCGCATGGAGATCATCGACGAGGGCCAGGCCTTCACCGCGATCGTCGACTACGCCCACAGCCCGGACGCGGTCGAGCGCGTCATCTCCGCGGTCCTGCCGCGCGGGCGCCGCATCGTCGTCCTCGGCTGCGGGGGAGACCGCGATCGGGAGAAGCGATTCGCCATGGGCGATGTCGCCGCTGCGGGCGCGGACATCCTCATCGTCACCGACGACAACCCGCGCTCGGAGGATCCGGCGGAGATCCGGTCGGCCATGCTCGCCGGTGCCAACTCAGTCGGCGGCGACATCCGGGAGATCGGCGATCGACGCGAGGCGATCATCGCTGCCGTCGCGCTGGCCGAGCCCGGTGATGTGCTGCTGCTGCTCGGCAAGGGCCACGAGCCGGGCCAGGAGGTCGCCGGTGTCGTCACGCCCTTCGACGATCGCCAGGAATTGCGCGTGGCCCTGCGCGCTCGATCGGGCGGGGGGAGCGCATGATCCCCATGACCCTCGCCGAGGTGGCCGGCGTCGTCGGCGGGCGCCTTGCCGATGCCGATCCGGACATCGTCGTCACGGTCGCGGCCAGTGACGACCGCGACTGCGCCCCCGGCACCCTCTTCGCCTGCATCCGCGGCGAGCGGGTGGACGGCCATGACTTCATCGAGTCCGCCCGGGAGCGCGGAGCGGTCGCGTGCCTCACCACGCGCGCGGTCGGCTCGCCCGCGGTCGTCGTCGACGACGTCGTCGCCGCGCTCGGCGTGCTTGCGTCGTACGTCATCCAGCGGCTGCCGGGCACTCTCGTCCTCGGGCTCACCGGGTCCAGCGGCAAGACGACGACCAAGGATCTGCTCGCGGCGATCCTCACCCCGCATGGTGAGACCGTCGCGCCGCGTGGCTCCTTCAACTCCGAGGTCGGCCTGCCGCTCACGGTGCTGTCGTGCACCACGCGCACGAAGTACCTCGTGCTCGAGATGGGCATGCGCGGCCGCGGGCACATCGCCTACCTGTGCCGGATCGCCCACCCGCGCATCGCCGGGGTCATCAACGTCGGATCGGCGCACATCGAGCTCCTCGGCAGCCGCGAGGCGATCGCCGAGGCCAAGGCCGAGATCATCGATGATCTGCCCGCAGACGGCACGGCGATCCTGCACGCCGACAACCCGCTGGTCACGGCGCAGGCCGGGCGCACCTCGGCGCCGACGATCACCTTCGGCGAGGCGGCCGATGCCGACCTGCGCGCCAGCGACATCACACTCGACGCGCTCGCGCGGCCAGGATTCACCCTGCACTGGCAGGGCAGTGCGGTGCCCGTTCAGCTCACGCTGTCGGGAGAGCACCAGGTCGCCAACGCGCTCGCGGCCACGGCCTTCGCCCTCGCCGCCGGAATCGACCTGGCCGACATCGTCGCGGTGCTCCAGACCTATGTGCCCGCGAGCAAGTGGCGCATGGAGATCACCGAGCGCGCCGACGGCGTGACGGTCATCAACGACGCCTACAACGCCAATCCCGAGTCGATGCGCGCGGCTCTCAAGGCACTCGTGGCCATCGGCCGGGATCAGGGTCGGCGCACGTGGGCCATCATCGGCGAGATGCGCGAGATCGGTGACACCTCGGTGGAGGAGCACGACGCGATCGGGCGTCTCGCCGTACGCCTCGATGTCGCCAAGCTCGTCGCCGTGGGCGAAGGTGCTCGGCCCGTGCACCTCGGCGCCGCTCACGAAGGTTCGTGGGGCGAGGAGTCCGCCTGGGTGCCCGACGTCGATGCCGCTATCGCGTTGCTGCGCGATGAGGTGCAGCCCGGCGACGTGGTCCTGGTCAAGGCCTCGCGCTCCATCGGGCTCGAGCGGGTGGCCGAGGCGCTGCTCGTCGAGGACGGTGATGCCGCATGAGGCTCGTCGTCCTCTCCGGCATCATCTCGGTGCTCACCGTCTTCATCGGCACCCCGCTCCTCATCAAGCTGCTGCTCAAGCGGGGCTACTCCCAGGCGATCCGCGTCTCCACCGAGGGAGAGCCTTATCCCGAGCACGAGGGCAAGCGCGGCACGCCCTCGATGGGCGGTGCGGCAATCCTCGCCGGCATCGTGCTCGGCTACGGCCTCACCCACCTCATCTGGTGGACTCCACCATCGCCGTCGGCGCTGCTCGTGCTCTACCTCGGCCTCGGCCTCGGCGCGGTGGGCGTCGCCGACGACTACCTCAAGATCTTCCGGCGACGCGCCACCGGACTGCGCGCACGCACCAAGCTCATCGGCCAGGCCTTCGTCGCGCTGACCTTCGCCATCATGGCCCTGCAGTTCCCCAACGCGGTAGGGGAGACACCGGCGACCACCGCGATCTCCTTCATCCGCGACACCCCGCTGGTGCTGCCGGCGGCGCTCTACGTGCTGTGGGTGTGGTTCCTCGTCACCGCGACCACCAACGGCGTCAACCTCACCGACGGGCTCGACGGGCTTGCCACGGGTGCGGCGACGATGACCTTCGCGGCCTATGTGCTCATCGGTGTCTGGCAGTTCGGCCAATCATGCTTCTTCACCGCCAGCGCGGCCTGCTATCCGACAGCGAGCCCGCTGGACCTCGCCGTTGTCGCGGCCGCCGCGGCAGGGGCATGCTTCGCGTTCCTCTGGTACAACGCTGCGCCCGCGCGCATCTTCATGGGCGACACCGGGTCGCTCGCGATCGGCGGCATCATCGCGGGCCTGGCGGTCACCAGTCGCACGGAACTGCTGCTGGCCCTGCTCGGCGGACTCTTCGTCCTCATCTCCCTGTCGGTCATTGGGCAGGTCGCGTCGTACAAGTTCCTCCACCGACGCATGCTCCTCATGGCACCGCTGCACCACCACTTCGAGATGAAGGGCTGGGCCGAGATCAACATCGTCGTGCGCTTCTGGATCATCCAGGGCTTCGTCGTGGCGATCGGCCTCATGACCTTCTACGCCGAATGGGTACGGGGTTGAGCGTCGATCTCTCTGAACTGACCTCCTCGGCCGCGGACTGGTCGGGCCTGCGAGCCACCGTCGCCGGCATCGGCGTCGCCGGCTTCGCCGCAGCCGACGCGCTGCTCGACCTCGGCGCGCAGGTGACGGTGATCGACTCCGGCGATGGGGACAAGCAGCGTGAGCGTGCGACCATCCTGGAGATCCTCGGCGCTGACGTCCGCCTGGGGGACTCCTCCTCGTGCTCGGACGATGCCGATGTCTACGTTGTCTCGCCGGGCATCCCGCCGCATGCGGCGATCATCGTCTCCGCGATCGAGCGCGGCATCCCGCTGTGGGGGGAGCTCGAGCTCGCCTGGCGCATCCGCCCGGTCGAGGGGGCGGCGCCGTGGCTGTGCGTCACCGGCACCAACGGCAAGACGACGACCACGCTCATGCTCGACGCGATCCTGCGCGCTGGTGGACTGGAGTCCGCGGCCGCCGGCAATGTCGGCGCGTCGCTGGTCGATGCTGTCCGCCGACCTGAGCTGCAGGTGATCGCCACGGAGGTGAGCGCCACGCAGATGCCGTTCGTCTCCTCAATGTCGCCGTACTCCGCCGCGTGCCTGAACCTCGCACCCGACCACGTCGACTTCTTCGGCTCGATGGAGGCCTACGCCCACAACAAGGCGCTGGTCTACCGCCACTCGCAGATCGCGGCGGTCTACAACGTCGACGACCCGGTGACCGAGCAGATGGTGGTCGACGCCGATGTCGTCGAGGGCTGCCGGGCTATCGGCTTCACCCTCGGCGTCCCGGGCCTGTCGATGCTCGGCGTCGTCGACGACATCCTCGTCGACCGAGCCTTCATCACCGAGCGGGCCACCGCGGCGCAGGAACTGTGCGAGGTGGGGGATGTGCCCAACTCCTCGCCCGCCAATGTGGCCAATGCACTCGCGGCGGCCGCGCTGGCACGGTCGTTCGACGTGCCCGCGGGGGCGGTGAGAGACGGCCTGCGCTCCTTCACCCCGGCTCCGCACCGTATCGCGCTCGTCGGCGAGGTGAGCGGCGTGCGATACGTCGATGACTCCAAGGCGACCAACACCCACGCGGCGTCGACGTCGCTGCGGGCCTACGACCCGGTGGTGTGGATCGCCGGGGGACAGGCGAAGGGGCAGTCCTTCGACGAGCTCGTGCAGATGGTCGCGGATCGCCTGCGTGGCGTCGTGCTGCTCGGCGTCGATCGCGGTGTGATCCGCGCGGCGCTGGATGCTCACGCGCCGTCGGTGCCCGTCGTCGAGGTCGCGGACTCCTCTCCAGAGGCGATGGCGGAGATCGTCACTGCTGCGGCGGGCATGGCGCAGGCAGGCGACACCGTGCTGCTGGCACCCGGGTGCGCGTCGTGGGACATGTTCCGCGACTACGGCCATCGCGGCGATGCCTTCGCCGATGCGGTCCGCGCCCGCGCCTAGGGTGCGGTGGTCGGCACGGCCCGGAACACACGGGTCTGATCCGACATCGCCGCGATCGTCACCGTCCACTTCGGCCCGGAACCCGCGGGGATCCGCCAGGCCTGGATCGCCTGCCCTGCACGCGCGTTGAAGTCTGAGCGGGGAACATCCGAGAAGTCGTCGTAGAGGTAGACGTTGTAGGCGACCTCGGGGTCCGGGATCGTCACGTGCGCGGTCAGCGTGATGGACGTTGGTGCAGGTGGACGCTTGCCGATGAGAACGTTCCACTCGCCTTCGCCATTGACGTCAGAGGTGAGACGCACGGGGATGGTCGTGCCGTCCCTGTCGGCTACGCCGGTGATCGCGACGGCAAAGTTGGCTGGACGGTCACGCAGCGAGTAGAGGGCCCCGCCGGGCCGATTGGCTGCCTCCCGTGACATGGGGAAGTCGGAGAAGCGGTAGCTGTAGAGGTACGGGTAGGTCGGCCCGACGTTGTAGAGCCCGTTGTCGCTCATGATGATCGCATCGCTGGCGAAGTAGGAGTCTCGACCGGTGCGCAGCGAGGTCATGGAGCCGATGCCCATCACGGGCACGATGTGGTCGTATTCCCGATCGCCGGGAGGGGTCTCGCCCAACGTCGTGACGTTGTTGAGCACGCCGATGATGACGACGTCGTGGCGCAGGAAGCGACCTTTGACCCAGCGCAGGTACTGCTCGGTCGATCGCTGGTGCCGCCAGCGGAAGTCGATGGCCTCCAGGCGCATGGCCCGGGCGGCGGCGAGGTCGTTGACGCCGAGAAGGAGATAGCTCGCGGCCTTCCACTGCGCAATGCCGGGGGAGGTGACCGCGCGTGCGGTCCACTGGGAGGTGTACTGGCCGTAGTGCATGCCCGCACTGATGAAGCTCACCTCGCCGCAGTAGCCGCCGTTGGCGTTCCACTGCAAGCGAGGTGCCATGTCGATGCCGCGCTGATGCCAGACGGGCGCGGCAGTCGCCATGCCGGGGGCGGACACACAGGCAAGGGCGGCGATCGCGGCGACGCACACCCAGCGGCGGAACATGCCGTCAGAGTAATGACGTCGTCGGTGACTCGCCTTCACCCTTGAAACGGTTGCTCCCCTCCGGGTTTCGCCCTCGACTGGCTGCCATTTCGAGGGTGAATGCCGCCGGAGGGGCGACACGCCCCGAAATCTCCCTGGTCACAGGCGTCACGCCCGGAACACTGTCCCCTATGGCCTCCATGACCCCCACGCGCGCGTCCGGGTCCAGGGGGCCCGCCGCGGGTGATGAGGCCCCGGTCCGGCGCTCCCTGCTCCACCATCCGATGGGTCTGTACTACCTGCTCCTCGGGGCCACGCTCGCCCTGCTCGGTCTCGGCCTGCTCATGGTGCTGAGCGCGTCCTCGGTGCTGTCGATCAAGCTGCACGGCTCGGCGTACACCCTCGCGCAGCGCCAGCTGCTCTTCGCGGCGATCGGCGTGGTGCTCATGATCGTGGGCACACGGCTGTCGGTGAAGGTCTGGCGCCGCCTGGCCTGGCCGGCGCTCATCGGCGCCTTCCTCCTGCTCGTGGCTGTGCTCGTCGTGGGCGTGGAGGTGTCGGGGCAGAGGAACTGGATCGACATCATCGGCCCGTTCCGTCTGCAGCCGTCGGAGTTCGCGAAGATCGCCCTCATCCTGTGGGCTGCCGACATCCTCGCGCGCAAGGAACCCATGCTCGACCGATGGTCGCATCTCCTCGTGCCAGTCCTGCCGGTGACAGGGATGATGCTCGTCCTGGTCCTGCTCGAAGGCGACGTCGGCAACTCGCTCATCCTCGCGGTCATCGCGTGCGGCGTACTCTTCGCCGCCGGTGCTCCGCTCCGACTCTTCGTCGCCCTCGGCGCTGCCGGGCTCGCGGGCATCGCCCTGCTCACGATGGCGGCGCCGTATCGCATGAGCCGCTTCACCATCTGGCTCGATCCCTCCTCGGACCGCCTCGGCGACGGCTGGCAGGTCACCCAGGGGCAGTTCGCACTCGGCACCGGCGGCTGGTGGGGGCTCGGCCT
>JBMTDJ010000087.1:0-7383 GCA_049431945.1 Candidatus Nanopelagicales bacterium
GCTCCATGTCGCTGTCGTTCAGCGACCATCGCTTCGAGCCGCCGAAGTACACCGCAGAGCAGTGCATGGAGAAGGACTTCACCTACTCCGCTCCGCTCTTCGTCACCGCCGAGTTCATGAACAACGAGACCGGCGAGATCAAGTCCCAGACGGTCTTCATGGGCGAGTTCCCGCTCATGACCAAGAAGGGCACCTTCATCATCAACGGCACTGAGCGCGTGGTTGTCTCGCAGCTCGTGCGTTCGCCCGGCGTGTACTTCGAGCGCACCCCTGACAAGACGAGCGACAAGGACGTCTTCGTCGCGAAGATCATTCCCAGCCGCGGCGCCTGGCTGGAGTTCGAAGTCGACAAGAAGGACCTCGTCGGCGTCCGCGTCGACCGCAAGCGCAAGCAGCCCGTGACGATCTTCCTCAAGGCTCTCGGGTGGACCGCTGAGGAGATCCGCGAGCGCTTCGGCGCCTACGAGTCCATCATGCAGACGCTCGAGAAGGACCATGTCGAGACTCAGGACGAGGCCCTGCTCGACCTCTACCGCAAACTCCGTCCGGGCGAGCCCCCGACGCTGGAGAACGCCAAGGCGCTGCTCGACAACTTCTACTTCAACCCCAAGCGCTACGACCTGGCGAAGGTCGGCCGCTACAAGATCAACAAGAAGCTCGGCCTCGACGAGCCCCTCAACCAGAGCGTGCTGTCCAAGGAGGACATCGCGGCGACGATCGAGTACCTCGTGCGTCTGCATGCGGGCGAGACGGTCGCCGAGGCTCCGCGTGGAGAGATCCAGATCGAGACCGATGACATCGACCACTTCGGCAACCGCCGCCTGCGCACCGTCGGCGAGCTGATCCAGAATCAGATCCGCACCGGGCTCTCGCGCATGGAGCGCGTGGTCCGCGAGCGGATGACGACCCAGGACGTCGAGGCGATCACCCCGCAGACGCTCATCAACATCCGTCCCGTCGTGGCGTCGATCAAGGAATTCTTCGGCACCTCGCAGCTCTCGCAGTTCATGGACCAGACCAACCCCCTCGCCGGTCTCACGCACAAGCGTCGCCTGTCGGCGCTCGGCCCCGGCGGCCTGTCCCGTGAGCGGGCCGGCTTCGAGGTCCGCGACGTCCACCCGTCGCACTACGGCCGCATGTGTCCGATCGAGACCCCTGAGGGCCCCAACATCGGCCTCATTGGCTCGCTGGCCACCTATGGCCGGGTCAACGCCTTCGGGTTCGTGGAGACGCCGTACCGCAAGGTGGTCAATGGCCGCGTGACGGACCAGGTGGACTACCTGACGGCCGACGAGGAGGACCTCCACGTCATCGCCCAGGCCAACGCCGCCATCGGCGACGACGGCAGTTTCACCGAGGATCGCGTGCTCGTCCGCCGCAAGGGCGGTGAGGTCGACTACGTCCCCGCGGTTGAGGTCGATTACATGGACGTCTCCCCGCGGCAGCTGTGGTCCGTGGCGACGGCGATGATCCCGTTCCTCGAGCACGACGACGCCAATCGCGCGCTCATGGGCTCCAACATGCAGCGTCAGGCTGTGCCGCTGCTTCGCGCCGAGGCGCCGCTGGTCGGCACCGGCATGGAATTCCACGCTGCCTATGACGCCGGTGACATGATCACCGCGGAGAAGTCCGGTGGTGTGACCGAGGTCTCCGCGGACCACGTCGTCGTGTCCAATGACGACGGCACATCCACCACCTACCGCGTGCAGAAGTTCCACCGCTCGAACCAGGGCACCTGCTACAACCAGCGTCCCGTGGTCAACGAGGGTGATCGCGTGGTCGCCGGGCAGGTCATCGCCGATGGCCCGTCCACTGACCTCGGTGAGATGGCCCTGGGCAAGAACCTCCTGGTCGCCTTCATGCCATGGGAGGGTCACAACTACGAGGACGCCATCATCCTCAGCCAGCGTTTGGTGCAGGACGACGTACTCAGCTCGATCCACATCGACGAGCACGAGATCGACGCCCGCGACACCAAGCTCGGCCCCGAGGAGATCACGCGCGACCTGCCCAACGTGTCGGAGGAGGTCCTCGCCGACCTCGATGACCGCGGCATCATCCGCATCGGCGCCGACGTCGTCCCCGGCGACATCCTTGTCGGCAAGGTGACGCCCAAGGGCGAGACCGAGCTCACCCCGGAGGAGCGCCTGCTTCGCGCGATCTTCGGAGAGAAGGCGCGCGAGGTGCGCGACACCTCGCTCAAGGTCCCCCACGGTGAGTCCGGCAAGGTCATCGGCGTCCGTGTCTTCGATCGCGACGAGGGCGACGAGTTGCCCCCGGGCGTCAACCGGCTCGTGCGGGTCTACGTCGCACAGAAGCGCAAGATCACCGAGGGTGACAAGCTCGCGGGTCGTCACGGCAACAAGGGCGTCATCGCCAAGATCCTCCCGGTGGAGGACATGCCGTTCCTTCCGGACGGCACCCCCGTCGACATCGTCCTCAATCCGCTGGGTGTCCCCGGTCGCATGAACGTCGGCCAGATCCTGGAGACCCACCTGGGCTGGGTGGCCCACGCCGGCTGGGAGGCCGACCCGGCCGATCCCCGCACCGCCAAACTGCCCGAGGACGTGCGCTCGGTGGAGCCCGGCACCCGCGTGGCCACGCCGGTCTTCGACGGCGCGCGCGAGGATGAGTTGGCGCTCGTGCTCGAGTCGACCAGGCCGACGGCCGACGGTCACCGTCTCGTGGACTCCGACGGCAAGGCCGAGCTCCTCGACGGCCGCACCGGCGAGCCGTTCCCCGGCCGCTTCACGGTGGGCTACATCTACATCCTCAAGCTCCTCCACCTGGTCGACGACAAGATCCACGCGCGCTCGACCGGCCCCTACTCGATGATCACGCAGCAGCCCCTGGGTGGTAAGGCCCAGTTCGGTGGCCAGCGGTTCGGCGAGATGGAGGTGTGGGCACTCGAGGCCTACGGTGCGGCCTACGCCCTGCAGGAGCTCCTCACGATCAAGTCCGACGACGTGCTCGGCCGCGTCAAGGTCTACGAGGCCATCGTCAAGGGCGAGAACATCCCCGAGCCCGGCATTCCCGAGTCCTTCAAGGTCTTGGTCAAGGAAATGCAGTCCCTGTGCCTCAACGTCGAGGTGCTCTCCGGCGACGGCGTCGCCATCGAGATGCGCGACTCGGACGAGGACGTCTTCCGCGCGGCGGAAGAGCTCGGCATCGACCTGTCTCGGCGTGAGCCGGCCAGCGTCGAAGAGGTCTAGACACCTCACCCGCAGACAACCACGACAACAACGAGGCAAAGGACGACAGGGTGCTTGACGTCAACTTCTTCGACGAGCTTCGCATCGGGCTCGCCACCGCGGACGACGTTCGCGCGTGGTCGCACGGCGAGGTCAAGAAGCCCGAGACCATCAACTACCGGACGCTGAAGCCGGAGAAGGACGGGCTCTTCTGCGAGAAGATCTTCGGCCCGACCCGTGACTGGGAGTGCTACTGCGGCAAGTACAAGCGCGTGCGCTTCAAGGGCATCATCTGCGAGCGTTGCGGCGTCGAAGTGACCCGCGCGAAGGTCCGCCGTGAGCGCATGGGCCACATCGAACTCGCCGCGCCGGTGACGCATATCTGGTACTTCAAGGGTGTCCCGAGCCGTCTCGGCTATCTGCTCGATCTCGCTCCGAAGGACCTCGAGAAGGTCATCTACTTCGCGGCGTACATGATCACCAGCGTCGACGAGGAGGGCCGCCACGAGGCACTGCCCAGCCTCGAGGCCGACCTCGGCGTCGAGAAGTCCAAGATCGCCAAGCGCCGCGATGCCGACATCGAGGCCCGTGCCAAGAAGCTCGAGGCCGATCTCGCTGAGCTCGAGGCTGAGGGCGCCAAGGCCGATGTTCGCCGCAAGGTGCGCGAGTCTGCCGAGCGCGAGATGGCCTCGGTCCGCCGCCGTGCCGACAACGAGATCGATCGCCTCGACAAGGTGTTCGATCGCTTCCGCACCCTCAAGGTCCAGGACCTCGAGGGCGACGAGATCCTCTATCGCGAGATGCGCGACCGCTATGGCCGCTGGTTCGACGGGGGCATGGGCGCCGCGGCGATCCAGAAGCGCCTGGAGACGTTCGACCTCGAGGCCGAGGCCGAGTCCCTGCGCGAGACGATCGCCACCGGCAAGGGCCAGCGCAAGGCCAGGGCGCTCAAGCGCCTCAAGGTCGTGTCGGCGTTCCTCAACACGACCAACTCGCCGAGGGGCATGGTGCTCGACGCCATCCCCGTCATCCCGCCGGATCTGCGCCCCATGGTGCAGCTCGACGGCGGCCGCTTCGCGACGAGCGACCTCAACGACCTCTACCGACGCGTCATCAACCGCAATAACCGCCTCAAGCGCCTCCTCGATCTCGGCGCCCCCGAGATCATCGTCAACAACGAGAAGCGCATGCTCCAGGAGGCCGTGGACGCGTTGTTCGACAATGGCCGTCGTGGTCGTCCGGTGACGGGCCCGGGCAACCGACCGCTTAAGTCTTTGTCCGACATGCTCAAGGGCAAGCAGGGTCGCTTCCGCCAGAACCTCCTGGGCAAGCGCGTCGACTACTCCGGCCGTTCGGTCATCGTCGTGGGCCCGCAGCTCAAGCTCCACCAGTGCGGTCTGCCTAAGCAGATGGCCCTCGAGCTCTTCAAGCCCTTCGTCATGAAGCGCCTTGTCGACCTCAATCACGCGCAGAACATCAAGAGCGCCAAGCGCATGGTCGAGCGTTCGCGTCCTGTGGTGTGGGACGTGCTCGAGGAGGTCATCGCGGAGCATCCGGTGCTGCTCAACCGCGCACCGACGCTGCATCGCCTCGGCATCCAGGCATTCGAGCCTCAGCTCATCGAGGGCAAGGCCATCCAGATCCATCCGCTCGTCTGCACGGCGTTCAACGCCGACTTCGACGGCGACCAGATGGCTGTGCACCTGCCGCTGTCGGCGGAGGCCCAGGCCGAGGCTCGCATCCTCATGCTCTCCAGCAACAACATCCTGTCCCCGGCCAACGGCCGTCCCATCACGACGCCGACCCAGGACATGGTGCTGGGCATCTACAACCTCACGATGGTGGGCGAGGGTGCAGGCGATGAGATCCCGGCGTACTCCTCGCTCTCCGAGGCCGTCATGGCCTTCGACCGTGGGCTGCTGAGCCTGCAGGAGCCCGTGCGCCTGCGCCTCACCGGCGTCGTGCCCCCCGAGGGCTGGGTGGCTCCGGAGGGCTGGCAGCTCGGCGATCCCTTCGTCCTGCAGACCACGCTCGGCCGCGCGATCTTCAATGAGGCCTTGCCTGCGGACTTCCCGTACGTCGACTACCAGGTCGACAAGAAGGCGCTCGGCGCGCTCGTCAATCAGCTCGCCGATCGCTACCCCAAGGTGGATGTCGCCGCGACACTCGATGCCCTCAAGGAGCTCGGCTTCCACTGGGCGACTCGCGCTGGTGTGACCATCTCGATCGACGACGTCGTCACCCCGCCGCAGAAGGCCGAACTCCTGGCTGCGGCGGAGGAGCGCGCGGGCAAGGTCCAGGCCCAGTACGAGCGCGGCCTCATCACCGACTCCGAGCGCCGTCAGGAGCTCATCGAGATCTGGACGCGCGCTACTGACGAGGTCGCGCGTGCGATGCAGGATCACTTCCCGCGTCAGAACCCCGTCTTCATGATGGTCGACTCGGGGGCTCGCGGTAACTTCATGCAGGTCCGCCAGATCGCGGGCATGCGAGGACTGGTCGCCAATCCGAAGGGCGAGATCATCCCGCGCCCGATCAAGTCCAACTTCCGCGAGGGCCTGTCGGTGCTGGA
The DNA here is from genome assembly GCA_049431945.1 of Candidatus Nanopelagicales bacterium. GTDB lineage: Bacteria > Actinomycetota > Actinomycetes > S36-B12 > S36-B12 > Mxb001. Next base: position 5,764 of record JBMTDJ010000087.1, read on the forward strand.
GTACTTCATCTCCACCCACGGCGCGCGCAAGGGCCTGGCTGACACGGCCCTGCGCACCGCTGACTCCGGATACCTCACTCGTCGCCTCGTCGACGTCTCGCAGGACGTGATCATCCGCGAGGTCGATTGCGGCACCGATCGTGGTCTCGTGATGACGATCGCCGAGCCCGTCGACGGCGGCATGCGCCTGATCGACAACCTCGACACCTCGGTCGCGTCCCGCGTGCTCGCACGCGACGTCGAGGCTGGAGGCTCCGTCGTCGTGCCGGCTGGCACTGTTCTCGACATGCCGACGCTGGCGAAGATCGCGGATGCGGGCGTGGGGGAGATTCGTGTGCGCTCGGTCCTCACCTGTGAGAGCAAGGTCGGCACGTGCGCGATGTGCTACGGCGATTCGCTGGCCACCGGCAAGCTCGTCGACGTGGGCGAGGCCATCGGCATCATCGCCGCTCAGTCCATCGGCGAGCCGGGCACGCAGCTCACGATGCGTACCTTCCACACGGGCGGCGTCGCGGGTGAGGACATCACTCACGGCCTCCCGCGCGTGGTCGAGCTCTTCGAGGCCCGCACCCCCAAGGGTGTTGCCCCGATCAGCGAGGTGGCGGGCCGGGTCCGCGTGGAGGAGACCGACAAGGCACGCAAACTCGTCGTCGTCCCCGACGATGGCTCCGAAGAGATCGCCTACACCGTTCCGCGTCGCGTCCGCCTCCTGGTGGAGGACGGCGCCCACGTCGGCGTCGGCGAGCAGCTCACGGTCGGCGCCATCGACCCGAAGCAGGTTCTTCGCATCCTCGGCCAGCGACAGGTGCAACTGCACCTGGTAGACCAGGTGCAGGATGTCTACCGCTCGCAGGGCGTGTCGATCCACGACAAGCACATCGAGACGATCGTGCGCCAAATGCTCAAGCGCGTGACGATCATCGACTCGGGCGACTCCGGGTTCCTCACCGGTGAGCTGGTCGAGCGCGGTCTCTTCGAGGCGGGCAATCGTGCAGTCGTCGCCGAGGGGGGCACCCCTGCTGCCGGCCGTCCTGAGCTCATGGGAATCACCAAGGCCTCGCTGGCCACGGAGTCCTGGCTCTCTGCGGCCTCCTTCCAGGAGACGACCCGCGTCCTCACCGACGCGGCGATCCACGCCAAGAGCGATCCGCTGCTCGGTCTCAAGGAGAACGTCATCCTGGGCAAGCTCATCCCGGCGGGCACCGGCATGCCGGTCTACCGCAATGTCAAGGTCGAGCCGACCGAGGAGGCCAAGGCGGCGATGTACGCCACGTTCTCCGGCTACGACGACTTCGACTACGGCGGCTTCGGCGCTGTCTCCGGCCCCGCTGTGCCGCTGGAGGAGTTCGATTACGGCAACTACCGCTAGATCTGGTTCATCCGCCAAGGGGCGTTCACCGCAAGGTGGGCGCCCCTTGGCCGTGCTCAGCAGTGCGGCGTCACCGGGCGCCAGCACGTCATGCGATCGATGGGCAAGCATCGACGGCGCTGCCTGATCTAGGGTTCAGGCATGAGCGATCAGCTGCCAGGTCCCGACGCCCCCCGCGAGCCGGACGCGCCCGCCGCCGCACCAGAGGCTTCCGCACCCGGCCAGCCCGTGCCCGGCCAGCCCGTGCCTGG
>JBMTDJ010000088.1:0-6935 GCA_049431945.1 Candidatus Nanopelagicales bacterium
AACGGCACCGACGGGATGCTCGGCATGCTCGTGCTGGCACTGGCCGACCTCGAGGTGCTGCTCACGACCGCTGACATCTCGGCGGGGATGTCCATCGAGGCGCTCCTCGGCACTGACAGGGTCCTGGCTGACGACCTGCAGCAGCTCCGGCCCCATCCGGGCCAGCGCATCAGCGCCGCCAACATGCGCCGGGTGCTGCGCGACTCGCCCGTCGTCACGAGTCATGCCGGCCCCGACGACACCCGCGTGCAGGATGCCTACTCCCTGCGCTGCGCGCCCCAGGTCAACGGCGCCGCTCGCGACACCGTCGACTACTGCGCGATCGTTGCCTCGCGCGAGCTCGCGGCCGCGATCGACAATCCCGTCGTCACCCTCGACGGTCGCGTGGAGAGCAATGGCAACTTCCACGGAGCGCCCGTCGCTTACGCTCTCGACTTCCTCGCCATCCCGATCGCCGATGTCGCGAGCATGTCGGAGCGGCGTACGGATCGGATGCTCGACAAGAACCGCAGCCACGGCCTGCCGCCCTTCCTCGCCCACGAGGCCGGGGTCGACAGTGGCCACATGATCGCGCAATACACCGCTGCCGGGATCGTGCACGACCTCAAGCGGCTCGCCGTCCCGGCAAGTGTCGACTCGATCCCGTCGAGCGCCATGCAGGAGGACCACGTCTCCATGGGCTGGTCGGCCGCGCGCAAACTGCGCACTGCGGTCGATGGCCTCGCCGCGGTGCTCGCCATCGAGATCCTCACCGCTGCACGGGCGCTCGACCTGCGCGCACCGCTCTCCCCGGCTGACGCGACGGCTGCGGTAGTCGCCCTGCTCCGCCAGGCGGTGCCCGGGCCCGGACCCGATCGCCACCTGGCGCCCGAGATCGCCGCGGTCGCCGACCTCGTGCGCGACGGGTCGGTCGTCCGCGCCGTCGAGTCCGTGACCGGACCGCTCAACACCATCACCCGACCGGAGGACTGACATGTCCGATGCACTCCCCGGAGCAAGGCCCGTCTCCGCGCCCCGCGGCACGACACTGACTGCGCGCAGCTGGCCGCAGGAAGCCGCGCTGCGCATGCTGCAGAACAACCTTGATCCCGAGGTGGCCGAGCATCCGGACAAGCTCGTCGTCTACGGCGGCACCGGTCGAGCAGCGCGCGACTGGGCGTCCTTCGACGCGATGATCCGCACGCTGACCACGCTCGCCGACGACGAGACGATGCTCGTGCAGTCCGGCCGGCCCGTCGGGGTGTTCCGCACCCACGAGTGGGCACCGCGCGTGCTCATCGCCAACTCCAACCTCGTCGGCGACTGGGCCAACTGGCCGGAATTCCGCCGGCTGGAGCACCTTGGTCTCACGATGTACGGCCAGATGACCGCCGGATCCTGGATCTATATCGGCACGCAGGGGATCCTTCAGGGCACCTACGAGACCTTCGCCGCGGTCGCCGCCAAGAAGTTCGGCGGCACACTCGCCGGCACCCTCACCCTCACCGCCGGGTGCGGCGGCATGGGTGGCGCCCAGCCGCTCGCGGTCACGATGAATGAGGGCGTCTGCCTCGTCGTCGACGTCGACCCGACCCGATTGGCTAAGCGCGTCAAGGACCGCTACCTCGACGAGATCGCCGACGATCTCGATGACGCCATCGAGCGGGTGCTCGCCGCCAAGCGAGAGTGCAAAGCCCTCTCGGTCGGTGTGCTCGGCAATGCTGCCGTCGTCTTCCCCGAGTTGCTGCGTCGCGGGGTCGAGATCGACATCGTCACCGACCAGACGAGCGCGCACGACCCGCTCAGTTACCTCCCCGAGGGCATCGATCTCGCCGACGGACCGGACTACGCCGCCAAGAAGCCCGAGGAGTTCACCGACCGCGCGCGCGTGTCGATGGCCAAGCACGTCGAGGCGATGGTCGGCTTCATGGACGGCGGTGCGGAGGTCTTCGACTACGGCAACTCCATCCGCGATGAGGCGCGACTCGGCGGGTTCCCGCGCGCCTTCGAATTCCCCGGCTTCATCCCGGCGTACATCCGACCGCTCTTCTGCGAGGGCAAGGGGCCGTTCCGCTGGGTGGCGCTGAGCGGTGATCCGAAGGACATCATGGCGACCGACCGCGCGGTGCTCGATCTCTTCCCCGACAACGACCACCTGCGCCGCTGGATCACCATGGCCGAGGAGCGCGTGGCCTTCCAGGGCCTGCCTGCGCGCATCTGCTGGCTCGGCTACGGCGAGCGCGACAAGGCGGGCGTGAGGTTCAACGAGATGGTGGCGAAGGGCGAGGTCTCCGCACCCATTGTCATCGGTCGCGACCATCTCGACTGCGGATCCGTCGCCTCCCCATACCGCGAGACCGAGGGCATGATCGACGGCTCCGACGCGATCGCCGACTGGCCGCTGCTCAACGCGCTACTCAACACCGCGTCGGGTGCGAGCTGGGTGTCGTTCCACCACGGCGGCGGCGTCGGCATCGGCCGCTCGCTGCACGCCGGGCAGGTGAGCGTCGCCGACGGCACAGCACTCGCCGAGGAGAAACTTCGACGCGTGCTCACCAATGACCCCGGGATGGGTGTCATCCGCCACGTCGACGCTGGCTACGACCTCGCCGAGGAGGTCGCGGAGGAGCGCGGCGTCCGCGTGCCGATGCGCGAGGGTGTGTGAGCGTCACCTCTCGCCTGGCGGAGATCGCGGCCGTCGGCCGCGATGCGACGTCCGGTGGCTATCGGCGACTGGCGTGGACCGATGCCGATCTCACCCTGCGCGAGTGGTTCGCCGGGGAGGTCGCTTCCCTCGGCCTCGACCTCGAGGTGGATCGCAACGGCAACATGTGGGCATGGTGGGGGGATTCGACCGCGTCCGATGCCGTGATCACGGGCTCGCATCTGGACTCGGTGCCCGACGGCGGCAACTACGACGGCCCCCTCGGCGTCGCTAGCGCTCTCGCCGCTGTGGCGGAATTGAAGCGGTGTGGGATCACGCCGCGGCGCCCACTCGCGGTCACCTGCTTCACCGACGAGGAGGGTGGCCGTTTCGGTGTCGCGTGCATTGGCTCGCGCCTGGCGGCGGGGGTGCTCGCACCCGAGCGTGCCCTCGGGCTGAAGGATGCTGACGGCATCACGTTCGCCGAGGCCCTAGCTGCTGCGGGACGGGATCCGCGCGCCCTCGGCGCCGAACCCGATCGCCTCGCGCGCATCGGGGCCTTCGTCGAGTTGCACGTCGAGCAGGGTCGCGGCCTTATCGACATGGATGCGGCAATTGGTGTCGGGACCGCGGTGCTCCCGCATGGGCGCTGGCGCGTCGACATCGCCGGTCAGCCCAACCACGCGGGCACGACGCTCATCGCCGACCGACGCGACCCGATGATGGGACTTGCCACGCTCATCGAGTCGGCACGGCGCGAGGCTGCTGAGCGCGACTCGATCGCGCACGCTGCACGCGCCACAGTCGGCAAGGTGCAGTGCTCGCCCAATGCCGTCAATGCCATCCCGTCCCACGTCACCGGGTGGCTGGATGCGCGCGCCCATGATGAGGCGACACTCGACGCGATGCTCGAGGCCATCGGTCACGACATGCTCGATCTACCCGGACTTCAGGTGCAGATCGCCATGGAGTCGCGCACGCCCGCCCAGGTCTTCGAGCCGGGGCTGTCCGCAGCGCTCGCGGCAATGCTGGGAGGCGCGCCCATGCTCGCGACCGGCGCAGGCCACGACGCCGGCGTGCTCGCCGAGGTCGGCGTACCGTCGGCCATGCTCTTCGTGCGCAATCCGACCGGTATCTCCCACTCCCCCGAGGAGCGCGCCGAGGATGCCGACTGCGAGGCGGGAGGGACGGCCCTGGCGGATGTGCTCGCCGAGCTGCTCACCGCGGATAGCCTGCCGCGATGACCACCTGGTGGGCCGAGCGCGCGATCGTCGGCGCCGAGGTGTGCGAGCGGGTCGCCATCGAGGAGCGTGACGGGGTCATCGTCTCGGTCGATGTCGATGTGGACGCACCCTGGCACGCGCGGAACCTGACCGGTGTCGTCATGCCCGGCGCTGTCAATGCACATTCCCACGCCTTCCATCGCGTGCTGCGCTCACGCACCCACCGCGGACCCGACTCCTTCTGGTCCTGGCGCGAGCAGATGTACGCGGCCGCTGCGCGCCTCGACCCCGACACCTACCGCACCCTCGCCCGGGCCGTCTTCGCCGAGATGCTTCTCGCCGGCTACACGGCGGTCGGGGAGTTCCACTACCTCCACCACGCGCCGGGTGGCTCGACTTATGCCGATCCGAATGAGATGTCCCAGGCCCTTGCGGCTGCGGCCGAGGACTCGGGCATGCGTCTGGTGCTCCTCGACACGCTCTATCTCGAAGGTGGGCCCGGGGTCGCGCCTGATGCGACCCAGGTGCGGTTCAGCGACGGCACTGTCGAGGCCTGGGCTGAGCGCACCTCTGGGCTGCAGCCGTCGGGCCTGGTGGCCCATGGCCTCGCGGTTCACTCTGTGCGCGCGGTGCCCCCTGATGCGATCGCGATTGCGGCCGAGATCGCCCGCGAGCGTGGCGTGCCACTGCACGCGCACGTGTCGGAGCAGCCGCGTGAGAACGACGAGGCATTGGCCGCCTATGGCCGCACGCCGGTGCATATCCTGCTCGAGGCCGGGGCGCTCGGATCGGACTTCACCGCCGTGCACGCGACCCATCTGACCGAAGACGACATCAGGGATCTCGCGGGCAGCCACGTGTGCGTGTGTGGGACGACTGAGCGGGACCTCGCGGACGGCATCGGACCCATCCCGGCGCTGCGCGAGGCGGGTGCGCGCCTGTGCCTCGGCAGCGACAGCCACGCGGTCATCGATCCCTTCGAGGAGGCGCGCGCGATCGAGCTCGATGAGCGCCTCGGCAGCCAGCGTCGCGGGACCTTCACCGGCGATGACCTGCTCGCCGTGATGACCTCAGGCGGTGCGTCGGCTCTGGGGCTCCCCACGGAGGGCATCGCGGTCGGTGCGCCCGCGGACTTCGTGGAGATCGGTACCTCGTCGGTCCGGCTTGCCGGTCACGATCCGCAGCACCTCGTCGACGCGCTCGTCTACTCCGCCGCACCGGGTGACGTCCGCACTGTCGTGGTGGACGGGATCGAGCGAGTGCGTGCGGGGCAACACGTGGCGATCGATGTCGCGACCGAGCTTGATCGAGCGATCCGTCAGGTGGTGCAGTCATGACCGTCGTGGGTTGGACCAACATCGGCGAGCTCTGCACCGCAGATCCCACCGCGGGTGAGGGCCAACTCGGGATCCTCCGCGATGCTGCGGTGGTCGCCGTCGACGGTCGCATCGCCTGGATCGGGTCCGCAACAGAGTTTCCCGATGTCGACGTGGCTTATGACATGGGGGGCGCGGCGGTGCTCCCCGGTTTCGTCGACGCTCATATGCATCCGGTGTTCGCCGGGGATCGCGCGGCGGAGTTCGACGCACGGATGAGCGGCACGCCGTACTCCGCGGGCGGGATTCGCACCACCGTCGCGGCCACGCGAGCGGCAAGCGACGAACAGCTCGCGTCGAATGCCGCACGCCTCGCCGCAGAGGCGTTGCGGCAGGGCACAACGACGATCGAGGCCAAGTCCGGCTACGGGCTCACCGTGGAGGACGAGGCTCGGTCGCTCGTGGCTGCACGGACGGTGACCGAGGAGACGACGTTCCTCGGTGCTCACGTGGTCCCGGCTGAATACGCCGATCGTCCCGACGACTACGTCGATCTCGTCGCAGGCGAGATGCTGGACGCCTGCGCACCGCATGCGCGCTGGGCCGATGTCTTCATCGAGCGAGGAGCCTTCGATCCTGACCAGGCGCGACGGATCCTCGAGGCCGCAAGGGCCAAGGGACTCGGACTGCGCGTGCACGCGAATCAATTGACGCAAGGCGCGGGCGTGCGACTCGCGGTCGAGATGGGCGCTGCCTCGGTGGACCACTGCACGCACCTGGGCGATGACGACATCGAGGCGCTGGCCGGGTCGGGGACGGTGGCGACGCTCGTGCCGGGTGCGGAGTTCTCGACGCGATCGACCTACGCTCCCGCACGACGGCTCTGGGATGCGGGTGCCACTGTCGCCATCGCGAGTGATTGCAACCCGGGCTCGTCGTACACGACGTCGATGCCGCTCATGATCGCTCTCGCCGTGCGCGAGATGGGCATGACGCCGGCCGAGGCCGTGTGGTCCGCGACGGCTGGCGGGGCCGCCTCGCTGCGGCGCTATGACATCGGGGTAATTGCCCCCGGTCGGCGCGCCGACCTCATCGCTTTGGACGCTCCGTCGCATGTGCACCTGGCGTATCGGCCGGGCGTACCCCTGGTGAGTCGGGTCTGGCGCGCGGCGGCCGCTAGTGCGTGAGTGCCTCGAGTGACGATGTGACGCGCTGCATCGGCGTCCCGCTGACGCGGAGCAGGGGTAGGACGGGTGCGACGCGCTCGGCGATGACGCGGTCGGCCCGGTCGCGGTGTTCGACGCCATCACGCATCCCCTCGTCATCGACCCACGCGAAGTCCGGCGCGCACCAGAGCACCGCGTCGTACGTCGAGGCGTCTTCGATGCCGGCATCGAGCAGTGAGTCGTCGTCGAAGTAGACGATGCTGTACACCGCCGTCATCAGCGGCAGGGGATCGGCGATGATCCACGGCGTCTCGGCGTACTCCGCTGCTCGCTCGACGGTGCTGACGGTCATCTGCTGGGTGAGGAAGATCCCCTCCTGATCGGCCAGCGTGGGGACTCGACCGAAGTCGCGCACGAAGTCGCGGAGGTACTCCTCGGCGACGAATCCCGGCAGGGCATCGGCCAGCCCCATGGCGAGGGTGGTCTTGCCGCTGGATTCCCCACCGAGCAGGCCGATCCGTCTGGGTGCCATGCGCCCCATCATGACCCGGCCCCCTTGCAAGCCGGGTTACCGGCGAGTAGCGTTTGTTGACAGTTGCTCAACTGA
>JBMTDJ010000089.1:0-6835 GCA_049431945.1 Candidatus Nanopelagicales bacterium
GCGCGATAGGACCGCCGCATCGCCTGCAGGATGCGGTCCGAGCCGCTCTGCAACGGCATGTGCAGCTGAGGCATGACGTTGGGTGTCTCGGCCATCGCCGCGATGACATCGTCGGTGAAATCACGCGGGTGCGGACTGGTGAAGCGCACCCGCTCCAGGCCCTCGACGTGCCCACACGCACGGAGCAGGTCGGCGAAGGCACCGCGATCGCCGAACTCGACACCGTAGGCATTGACGTTCTGCCCCAGCAGCGTCACCTCGATGACACCCTCGCCGACCAGCGCCTCGATCTCGGCGAGGATGTCGCCCGGCCGGCGATCCTTCTCCTTGCCGCGCAACGCCGGCACGATGCAGAACGTGCAGGTGTTGTTGCAGCCCACACTGATGGACACCCAGGCGGCGTACGCCGACTCACGACGCGTGGGCAGGGTTGACGGGAAGACCTCGAGGCTCTCGAGGATCTCGACCTGTGCCTCCTCCTGCACCCGCGCCCGCTCGAGCAGGACGGGAAGCGCGGCGAGATTGTGCGTGCCGAAGACGGCATCGACCCAAGGCGCGCGCCGGATGACCTCTCCCCGGTCCTTCTGGGCCAGGCAGCCACCCACAGCAATCTGCATGCCCGGCGTGCCGGCCTTGACCGGGGCGAGGTGCCCGAGATTGCCGTAGAGACGGTTGTCAGCGTTCTCGCGCACCGCGCAGGTGTTGAACACGACGAGGTCGGGCTGGTCGCCGTCGATGACCGGCACATAGCCGGCCGACTCCAGGACGCCTGCGATGCGCTCGGAGTCGTGGGCGTTCATCTGGCACCCGTAGGTGCGCACCTGGTACGAGCGAGCCACGAGGGAGAGCCTACGGCGTCAGAGTCCGCGCAGGCTCGGCGCTACGGAAGCGGCGCGTAGGCGGAATCTGAGACCTGCGTTATCGTATAGATCACAGACGGGATACTCGGCCCGGGCACATTCGCCCCGTCTTCGGCAAGGAGCGACGCCGCCCCTTCGTCCGTCGCCCACATGATGCTCACGGTGTCATCCGCGTCCATCGGAACCAGAAAGTTCCACGCTGCCACGACCTTCACTTGCTTGCCGCCGAGGTAGACACCGGTGTTGGACCACGCTTGATCAATGCCATTCCAGCGCAGCCAGAAGTACGCCTCGTTCTCGTTGATGGCACTGTTTTGAATCTGGATTGAGAAGTCGATGTTGAACCATCCAGATGGGGTCCCTGGTGCCAGCTTGACACTAGCGCTGTCATCGCTCCAGACAAAGCCCGAATTCACCAACGACTGACGAACGAGCACCGGTGTGGCATTGGTACTCGGTGGGACAGGCGGGACACCAATACTTTGTGTCGCAAAGTCGCCGAAGGCGCCGAAAGCACCGAATCCCGACGGGCCTGCGGGGCCCGCGGGGCCCGCGGGACCCTGAGCTCCGGTCGGCCCCGTTGAACCGCGCGGTCCGGGCGAGCCCGTGGCTCCCGCAGGACCCACCAGTGCGGTGCCCAAGGGCCACGTGTCATCGTGCCGGGGGCCCCACATGCGCCAGTCACTCATGTCCATGTAGAAGTCGCCGTCGTGGCCGATGTCGCCAGAAGGACTGCCCCAGCCACTCAGGACAGACGTACCACCGGCAGGTCCCCGCGGTCCGACCTCACCTGTCGGCCCCACAGGTCCCTGAGGTCCCGTTGGGCCCGGCCTCCCGCGCAGGCCGCGTGTACCCGGTGGTCCGACGACGCTCCAGGCGACCAGCTTCTCGCCGCGGCTACAGGCGCCGGTGCTGAGGAAGCGCATACGCCCCGTCGACGATTTCACGCACGCGTAGATCGTGCCCGTAGCTGAAGGCGCTCCCGATCCAGTCGCAGGCGGGCTGGCCGACGACAGCGTCGGCACCGCTGCGACAAGAACGACTGCAAGGCCCACCATGACGAGGACGTCCGCACGATTTGGCACGATGCCTCCCCCTCCGCAGGGCCTGATGGCCTTGCTTCACGGTAGGGAGTCGTCACAGGGGCGTACAGGGCACAAAGCAGCCCGGCCTTAAGGACTTTGGACCTGTAAGCGCAGGGAGGAAGACTCGCCGCGGATCTTGCGAGCAGGCCCAAGGGGTGCCGCTAAGGCCCCCTCACGCCTGAACATCCGACGTCCTAGACGCCGACAGATTCTCTCTCTTTCTGCACATCAGGCTCGTCGTCGCCGATCTCGTCGTCGCCGCCCTCGACGTTGATCTTCGGCAGGATGCGGTCGAGCCAGCCCGGCAGCCACCAATTCGCCTTGCCCAGCATGGACATCAGCGACGGCACGAGGACCAGTCGGACGATGAAAGCATCGATGAGCACCGCCGAGGCCAGGGCCAGGCCAAAGAGCTTGATGGTCGAGTTCGTGCTGGGCACGAAGGCGAGGAAGACGCTCGACATGATCGCCGCGGCGATCACGACCACGCGACCCGACCCGGCGAGGCCGCGCCGTACAGCGGCCTTGTTGTCGCCCGTGTGAGCCCACTCCTCCTGCATACGCGACACCAGGAAGACCTGGTAGTCCATCGACAGGCCGAAGAGGATCGCGAAAACCATGATCGGCAGGAACGGGAAGATCGGTCCGGTGCTCACGACGCCCAGCGGCCCGGCGAGCCAGCCCCACTGGAACACCGCGACGGTGATGCCCATGGCAGCGGCGAACGACAGCAGGCTCGTGATCGCGGCCGTGAGTGGCACCACAATCGAGTGGAAGAGCAGGACAAGGGCGAGGAAGCCCAGTCCGATGACGATGAGCAAGAAGACCGGCAGCGCGTCGCCGAGGACGGTGGTGAAGTCGCTCGTGATCGCCTGCGTACCGCCGACATAGAGCTTCGCTCCCGTCGCGGCTTCGAGGGCCGGGTCGGTCTCGGTGCGCAGTCGCTCGAGCAACTGCGTCGTCGCCTCGTCCTGTGGCGCGCTGTCGGGATAGACGGCGATCGCCTGGATCGTCTGCTGAGCGCCAGCACCCTGGCCCCCGGCCTGGGCGATCTTGGCGAGGATCGGCAGCGACTCCAGGCTCGGACTCGTCCCTGCGACGCCGGGAGTCTGCGAGAGACCGGCGATGACCTGGGCGTAGGCATCGGGCGTGGTCGCCTCCGACAGGTCTGCGACGACGAGGAACGGGCCGTTCACGCCGGGACCGAAGCCCTCAGCGCGCAGGTCGTAGGCGATACGGGCCGACGAGCCCTCCGGCTTGCCCGAGTCATCGGCGAAGCCCTGGCGCAGGCCGAAGGCAGGGATGGCCAGGACGACGACCACGCCGAGCGCGAGGATGGCGGGGATGATCGGGCGCTTTTGCAGCATGCGGCCGTAGTGGGCCCAGCGGCGTCCCTCAGGGTGGCCAATGAGCGCGCCGGGCTTCTTGCCCCAGGGCAGACGCAGGGCGAGCGCCTTGTTGCCGAGCATGCTCAGCAGGGCCGGGAGCATCCAGAGCGCGGAGAGCATGACCGCGAAGACGGTGACGGCGGCGGCCACGGCGAGTCCGTTGAAGAAGTTGATGCGCAGGACGAAGAGGCCGAGCAGGGCGATGATCACCGTGCTGCCTGCGAAGACCACGGCGCGACCGGCCGTGGCGACGGCCTCGTACGCCGACCGCTTCGGCTCGTGTCCGTGCAGCAGGCCCTGGCGGTAGCGATTCATGACAAACAGCGCGTAGTCGATGCCGACACCCAGGCCGATCATGGCCGCGAGCGTCGGGGCGAAGGTCGCGACATCAAGGAAGTTGGCGGTGAGCAGCACGCCCATCTGACCCATCGCCAGACCGAACAGCGCCACCACGATCGGCATGCCGGCCGCGACAATCGCACCAAAGGCGACGAGCAGGATGATGATGGCCACGAGCAGGCCGATGGCCTCGCTGCTCGGCGGCTCCTGCCCGGCGAACTCCAGCACCTGACCCTGGGCACCCGCGCGAAGGCCGTCGGAGTTCAAGGTGGCGACATCGTCGAGGATCGCCTTGGCATCCGCGGTCGATACGTTGAGCTCGCCGTCAGGCCCGGTGGCGAAGGAGATGTTGGCGTAGGCGACACGGCCGTCCGGGCTGACACTGGAGAATTGCGCCGCCAGGATCTGCGCCTCCTCGGGAGTCAGTGCCTGTAGCACTGCAGGATCCAAGCCACCGCCCTCGGGGCAGTCGCGTCCGATGGAAGCGCCCGCGGGGTCGAGCGGGTTGGTCACGCACGTGACCGAGTCCAGAGCAGCGATCTCGGTGAGGACAGGGACAACCCTCTGCGCGATGGCAGGATCCACCGCGGGGCCGGACTCCGGCGACCAGACGACGGTCGCGCCGCCGTCGACACGGCTTGTGTCCGTGCCGCTCGAGATGAGCAGGTCCGTGGCGATCTTGGACTCCGTGTCGGGCAGTTCGAAGGAGTCGTTGAGCTCACCACCCAGGGTCACGCCAGCACCGATGACACCCGCTAGGGCGATGATCCAGGCGACGAGGGCGATGACGGGCCGACGGACGGCCCAGCGCGACAGCGCACCCATGTGCGAACTCCTTCGTAGGTTGTGCAACTAGATGGCCCCACGCTACGGTACGTGTGTGGCACACGCAAATGAGGCCTCCCGGGCCCTCGCCGTCGCCCAGGTGGACCATGCCATGCAGGGCATGCGCCGCCTGGTCACCCGGCCGCCCAGCGCCTCGGTCCCCGTGCCCGGCCTCGGCAGGCCCGTGGACCTGTCCAAAGTATTGGCATGCGAAGCCCTCGCCGAACTCTCCCGGGGCGGTCCGGTCACGATCACTGACCTGTCAACGGCCATGCACCTCGAGCGGTCTACGGTGAGCCGACTCGTGGGCGAAGCCGAGGCCGAGGGTTTGGTGGAGCGCAGCACGCACCCGGATGACGGGCGCATGGTGACCGTGACGGTCACTGCCCTGGGCCAGCAGGTCGTCGACTTCGTTCAAGGGCTGCGCGTGGGCTATCTGCGTCACGCGACCGATGTCTTCAGCAATGAGGAGATCGCCACGCTTGCCGATCTCCTCGGCCGCCTCGCCGAGTCGATGCTCGTGTCGTTCGAGCCGTGGCTTCAGGGCGTGACGCGCAGCGGTCAGGCTCAGGCGTCGGCGGATTCCTCGGAGATCACCTCGCGCACGACAGCGCTCGCCAGCCCGACGTCGTAGCCGCGACGAGTCAGCGCTCCCATGAGCCTGCGCACCTGGGTGGCGTAAGGCAGATTCATCACCTGCGGATAGCGCGAGCGCGCCAACTGCAGTGCACGCGTCCGCTCCTGATCGGCATCGATGGGGTCGAGAGCCTCGGCGATGATGTCGTCTGCCACGCCCTTGCGCCGAAGCTCCTGGGCGACAGCGCGCTTCCCGAGGCCACGAGTGCCGTGACGGGACGTCACCCAGCCACGTGCGTAGGCCAGGTCATCAATGAGCCCGACCTCGGTGAAACGGTCGAGCACCGTCGTGGCTGCTTCGTCGGGAATGCCGCGCTGCGTGAGATAGCGCTCGAGCTCGACGCGCGTCCGCGGCGCGTGATCGAGCCGGCGAAGCACCAGGATCCGAGCGACGTTCTCCGGATCCGATAGCGCTTCGCCGGGCTCGACCTCATCCGGCCGTGGCGGGCGGAAGGCTGTGCTCACGAGTCGATCGGGACCACATCGATAGGCGCATCGATGTCAGCGGGCAGGTCCACGTCTGCCGGATCGTCGAGGCGGGCCTCGACGCCGTAGGTCTCCTTGATGCGCTTCTCGATCTCGTTGGCGAGGTCGGGGTTGTCACGCAGGAAGGCGCGGGAATTCTCCTTGCCCTGGCCGAGCTGATCGCCCTCGTAGGTGTACCAGGCGCCGGACTTCTTGACGATGCCCGCGTCGACACCGAGGTCGATGAGGCTGCCCTCGCGGGAGATGCCCTCGCCGTAGAGGATGTCGAACTCGGCCTGCTTGAAGGGCGGGGCCATCTTGTTCTTGACGACCTTGACGCGGGTGCGGTTGCCGACGGCCTCGGTGCCGCCCTTGAGGGTCTCGATGCGGCGGACGTCGAGGCGGACGGAAGCGTAGAACTTCAGCGCCTTGCCGCCCGTGGTGGTCTCGGGCGAGCCGAACATCACGCCGATCTTCTCGCGCAGCTGGTTGATGAAGATCGCGGTCGTGCCGGTCTGGCTCAGCGCACCGGCCATCTTGCGCAGGGCCTGGCTCATGAGGCGGGCCTGCAGGCCGACATGGCTGTCGCCCATCTCGCCCTCGATTTCGGCGCGGGGCACGAGCGCGGCGACGGAGTCGATGACGATGAGGTCGACCGCACCGGAGCGCACGAGCGTGTCGGCGATCTCCAGGGCCTGCTCCCCCGTGTCGGGCTGGGAGACGTAGAGGCTGTCGAGGTCGACGCCGAGACGCTGGGCGTAGGTCGGGTCGAGGGCGTGCTCGGCGTCGATGAACGCCGCAATGCCGCCCTGGGCCTGGACGTTGGCGATGGCGTGCAACGCGACCGTCGTCTTGCCGCTGGACTCAGGGCCGTAGACCTCCACGATGCGTCCGCGGGGCAGGCCACCGATGCCGAGAGCGACGTCGAGGGCGATCGAGCCGGTGGGAATGACGGCGACGGGGGCGCGGCCCTCCTCGCCGAGACGCATGACCGAGCCCTTGCCGAACTGGCGCTCGATCTGGGCGAGTGCGGCGTCGAGGGCCTTCTCGCGGTCGCTCGCGGGGACCGCGGTGGGGTTGGGGGTGTGCTGCTTGGCGGCCATGGCCTCTCCTTCGGTGGGGCCCGGCGGGACGGCAAGCCGCCCCTGTCGGGCTTCGCCGGTCTCCCCGGCGCTATCGGTCTTGGGTGGAGCGACCGTAGGACGGGGGTCCGACAGTGGCTCCTGGCGCCGGTGGG
>JBMTDJ010000090.1:0-6745 GCA_049431945.1 Candidatus Nanopelagicales bacterium
CATCGAAGAAGTCCGCCCACGAGGTCACCTCGACGCCAGTCTTGGTCGGGTCGTATGCGATGCCCGTGGTGCCGTACATGTAGGGCGCGGTGTAGAGGCGGCCCGGATCGAAATAGACGTCGAGGAATTCCGGCTTGATGTACTGCCCGTTGGGGAACGCCGCTGGGTCCACCTCTTGGAGGAGTCCGAGTTCGATCATCTGAGCCACCATGTAGTCACTCGGCACGATGACGTCGTAGTTGGCCCCGCCGGCCTGGAGCTTGCTGAGCAGGGTCTCGTTCGAGTCGTAGTTGTCGAGGTTGACCGTGATTCCTGTCTCCGACTCGAAGCGATCGATCAGATCGGGTGAGATGTAGTCCGTCCAGTTGTAGAGGTTGAGCTCCCCACCGTTGGGTGTGGGGAAGTCCGCCGCTGGTGCCTCCGGACTGGCGTCGTCCGCCGGAGCGGCCGACGACGCAGGGGCGCTGCTGGTCTCGGCGCCACCCCCGACGGTGGTTTCACCGCCGCATGCGGACAGGGCGAGAACGCCCGTCAAGCCGAACGCCAGCATGATCCCTGACGCTCGGCGGTTTCTCCACCGTTTCATTTCATTACCTCTTCCTTCTCGCGATGATGTACGACACAGTGACGATGAGGATGCTCACGAGGAGCAGCAGGGTGGACAGCGCGTTGACGCCCGGGGTGATCGCGTTGCGGATCATCCCGAAGATGTAGACGGGGAGTGTCGTGCCTCCCGCACCCGCGAGGAAGTACGACACGATGAAGTCGTCGAGGCTGATGATGAAGGCCAGGAGCGCGCCCGCGACAATCCCCGGCGCTAGGAGCGGCAGGGTGATGCGGCGGAAGATCACCCACTCGTTGGCCCCGAGATCCGCGGCCGCCTCGTAAACCGAAAGATCAACCGAGCGCAGGCGTGCACGGATGGGCAGAAGGGCGAACGGGATACAGAAGGCCGTGTGCGCCAACGTGATCGCATCGACCCCGAGGGGGAAACGGATCTGCACGAAAAGCGCAAGGGTCCCGATGGCGAAGACGATTTCGGGGATGACGAGGGGTGCCATGATCAGTGACCAGGCGATGGTGCTTCCGGCTCGGGCCATCCTCAGCAATCCGATTGCCAATCCCGTGGCGAAGATGACTGACAGCACTGTGGAGATGCTCGCAACCCGCAGCGAGTTAATGACCGCCCGTTGGATGTCATCGTTGCCGAGGACGTCCGCGTACCACTCGAGGCTGAAGCCCTTCCACACCGTCACTACGCGGTTGCTGTTGAAGGAATACCCAACGACGAAGATCAGAGGGATGTAGAGAAAGCCAAAGACGACGGCTGCTATCGGCCCGAAGAGCGGGAAGTTCTTCAGGGATGTGCCCGTCCCACGCGGTGAGGTCATAGCAGGGACTCCAGGCTCTGACCGCTTCCGCGCCGACTCGTCCGCTTGGCGATCACGGCAAAGATGACCAGGGCCAGCATCACGATGACGAGCACCATGACGGACAGGGCGGCACCGAATGGCCAGTTGCGAGACGCGCCGAATTGGGCCGCGATCACATTGGCGATCATCGATGTCTTACCGCCTCCGAGCAGTTCCGGAGCGAGATAGGAGCCGAGTGCGGGGATGAAGACGAGGATGAAGCCCGCGATGACGCCGGGCCGGACGGCGGGCAGGACGATCCGCCTGAGCACGGTGAGTTTGGCGGCGCCAAGGTCGTAGGCGGCCTCGGCCAGGCGGAAGTCGAAGCGCTCGGCGCTCGCGTAGATCGGCAGGATCATGAACGGCAGGAAGGAGTAGACGAGGCCGACGATCGTGGCGAAGGGCGTGTATAGCATCGAGATGGGCTCGCTGATGATCCCCAACCCGCCCAGCGCTCCATTGATCGGGCCGTTGTCGTTGAGGATGATGACGAATGCGTAGGTCCGGATGAGCAGGCTCGTCCAGAACGGGATCGTCACGAGGAAGACGAGCAGGGTGCGCCACTTTGGCGGACGCGTCGCGATCCACAGGGCGATGGGGATGGAGAGCACCAGGCACACGACGGCGGTGATCAGGGAGTAGAGCACAGAGTTGAAGAAGATCTGCAGGTATGTCGGGTCGAAGGCGCGCTCGCCGCTCAGGGATTCGGTGTAGAAGAGTTCGACGTATGGCTGCACGGTGAATTCCCACCGCACGCCGACTCCCAACTTCGCGCGGCTGAGGAACGAGAAGATCAGGATGATGACGAGCGGGGCGAGGACCAGCGCAACCAGGTAGGCAAGTCCGGGGAGGCCAGCAAGCCACGACCCCTGACCGGCACGTGCCTGCGTCCGCTGCCTCGCCACTATGCCTCCACCACGCGCAGGCTCCCGTCGCGAAACGCGATCTCACAGCGACCCCCGGTCGCGAGAGCGTGGGCGGTAGCGGCTGGCTGCCGGGACGCCAGCGTGGTGTCGCCGACCTGGACGACGGTGTGCAAGTCGCCGCCGATGAACGTCGCATCGATGACCTCGAAGCGCCCCGATGGATCTGCGCTGATGGTGACGTCCTCCGGTCGCACGGCGATCGTCATGCGTCCGGGAGCTGGTTCGGGGGAGTCCCCCGCCCACGCCGCCGTGGGCACCGGACCCCAGCCGGCAATCACCGCGGGGCCACTGCCTTCGGTGAGAGGCACAAGGTTGGCCTCGCCGATGAAGTCGGCGACGAAACTGGTGGACGGTCGCAGATAGACGTCTCGGGGAGCGCCCACCTGCACGATCCGCCCCTCGTTGAAGACCGCAACCTGGTCGCCCATGGACATGGCCTCGTCCTGATCGTGAGTGACGAGGATGAAGGTGATGTGAGTCTCCTGCTGGAGACGCTTGAGTTCGAGTTGCATTCCCCGGCGCAACTTCAGATCTAGGGCCGACAGCGGCTCGTCGAGCAGGAGAACCTCGGGCTCCTTCGCCAGAGCTCGAGCAAGTGCGACCCGCTGTTGCTGGCCCCCGGAGAGCTGTTGCGGCCGCCGGCCCCCGAGTCCGGAGAGCTTCACGAGGTCGAGGGACTGCTCCACCTTGCGTGTGATCTCTGACTTGGGCAACTTGTCCATCTGCAGGCCAAAGGCGATGTTCTGCGCCACCGTCATGTGTGGGAAGAGCGCGTATGACTGGAACACGGTGTTCACGCGCCTCTTCCAGACCGGCACCGTGTCGATGCGCTGGTCCTGGAGCAGGATCTCGCCGCCATCGGGCGACTCCAGCCCAGCGATGCAGCGCAACAACGTCGTCTTGCCGCAGCCGGAGGGTCCGAGCAGCACCGTGAAGGAGCCCTCCGCAACATCGAGGCTGACGTTGTCCAGCGCGCGGACTTCGCCGCCCTCGGGCGTCGCGAAGGACTTGGACACTCCGCGGACCTGGAGGGCCAAGGGCTTGTTGGCGGTCAACCGTCCTCCTCACACCGGTGTTGACCCAGCGGCGATCTAGGCGGAGACTAACGGTGTTAGGTGCCGAGCGGAAGGCTGTAACTACAACGTGATCTTCACAGCCCGTGGCCCGGGTCCCTCGTGAGCACGACGACGACCCGGCTGGCCGTCACGCCGGACCGCATCGCGGCCGAAGCGCTCGCGCTACTGGACGAGGGCCCCGACGAGTCCGTCCTCACGATGCGCAGCCTCGCGTCGCGCCTGGGGATCCAGGCGCCATCCCTCTACGCCCATGTCTCGGGAATGAGCGAGATCCACGACCTGGTCCATGCCCTCATCAACAGCACGATCGACGTCTCAGTGCTCGAAGGGTCCATGGATCCCGACGACCTCGCCGTTTTTGGGCGCCGCTATCGCGAGGCCTATCGGACCCACCGCGTCGCTGCATCGATGATCGTGTCGCGCAGCGTCAATCGCGATCACGCATTGCGGATCTACGAGCCCATCGCGGCGTTCTTCACCCGCTACGGAGTGTCTACTGGGCGCGTCATGCCACTCATGGCGTTGTTCGACAACCTCGTGCTCGGATCAGCAGTGGAGCCATTCAGCGCAGGCTTCACCAGTCCGGCTCGTGACTATCGCGCGTCCTTTCCCGCACTCTCCGATGCCCTGGGATGCATCGCGCGCAATCGCGTCGACGATGAGGCGTTCGAGACAGGCATGGCAGCCTTCCTCGGCTTGCTTCGGGCCGAGCGGGTCACTGTGCGATGACGCGCATGCGGTCGACCCTGGGGTCGATGCTTCCCCGCACCCAGCCGTACGGCGAGGCCGCGGTGGAGCGCAGGAAGTCGATGATCGCTGGCGTGAGGATCTCCCCGGGCAGGATGTTCGGCACGCCGGGCGGATAGGCGGCTAGCGAGTCCGCCGATACCCGACCAGTCGCCTCCCCAGCGGGCACCAACTCAGTCGAACTGAAGTATGCCTCGCGCAGATCCATCGCCCTCTCGGCGAGCGGCGGCAGGTGGATCGGCGGATGGTCGCCGAGGTCCATCTCCGGAAGCTCATGCAGGGCGTCGACGAAGTAGTCGACATCCAGGCGACTCCCAGCACCGACGAGTCCCACGATGCATGAGTCGGTGGCCATTTCGACGTGGATGCTGCTGCGTTCCTCGAGTAGTCGCCGCGCGACATACCCCGGGGTGCCGCCCGAGCGGGTGTCCACGACGATGCGCAGGGGATCGAGCGCGATCACGTCTGGGGCTGCGTGAATAGACGGATCAGGGTCGACAAACCGGCCGCGCTCATTGAGCAGTGCTCTCGCACGTTCGAGGTCGGCGATACTCGCGCCAATTCCTGGCAGGCCGTTGAGTTGCAGGTCGCGCCGGGCAAGGTCCAGTGAGGCGAAGAGCAACGCGGACGGGCTCGTCGTCTGGACCGTCGTCATCGCCCGGTCGATCAAGGGCTCGAGGAGGTCCCCATAGGGGCCGTCGGCGAGATGGAGCATTGCCGACTGAGTCAGGCTCCCGCCGAGTTTGTGGGTGCTCGAGATGACCAGGTCCGCCCCGCTTTGTAGGGCAGATGCGGGCAGTTCCGGATGGAAGCCGAAGTGACTGCCCCAGGCTTCGTCGACGACGAGCGGGATTCCCCGGTCGTGAGCGACCTTGGCAAGTGCCACCACATCCGCGCAGGCCCCGAAGTACGAAGGTGTCACGACGTAGGCCGCGACCGCATCGGGGTGCTGCGCGAGCCGCGCGTCGAGGTCAGCCGCCGTAACTCCGTGGGCGATGCCCAGGGCAGGGTCGATCGACGGAAGGACGAACTCCAATCTCAGGCCGGCAAGAATCGCACCATCGATCACGGAGGTGTGCACGGAGCGCTGGACCACCGCAGTGTTGCCCAGATTGCGCAGCGCCAGGCAGGCCACGTGGTTGCCTTGCGAGGCGCCGTTGGTGAGGAACCATGTACGTCGCGCACCCCATGCGTCGGCGGCGAGGGACATCGCCTGCTGCAGCGGACTCGGGTCGGTCGACCCGGGTTCAGGCAGATCCACCCCCTCGGTGAACATCGGGATATCCATCGCGAGAAGTTCCGGACCGGCGAGCGAAGCCAGTGCCGTGTGATGGGAAGGCTGATCCTGATGACCGGGTACGCCGAGTCGCGTCCATGGCCCTTCCGCATTGCGGTGCAGGGCGTCGGCGTAGGGGGCACGAGCTGCGTCGTGCATGGGCACATCGGGCGGAAGCGCGTCAGTCACGTGCTCATCCAAGCGTCCGGGCGATTCGGGCTCGATTTGGGGGCGATCTGGCCATTTCACCCCATCGAGAGCAGACCCGTGGCAACAATGGCCGCACACGCCTACGTGAGGAGTCCCATGCGCACGATCTCCCGCCGAAGCCCCCGGGGCCTCATCGCCCTCGGAGCCCTCGCGGCCAGTTCCGTGCTCCTCGTCGCCTGTGGCGGCGGGAGCAGTACTTCAACGAGCAGTTCCGCGGCTCCTGCCGAGACGACGGCGGAAGCGACTTCTGCCGCCCCGGCTGAGTCATCGAGCGAGCCCGCCCCGGCAGCGGATGGACTCCTCGGCCAGATCCTCGAGACTGGTGTCCTGCGAGTCTCGACCGACCCGGCCTACCCCCCGCAGTCCTCGTACGACGAGGCGACGGGCGAGTGGCAGGGCTTCGACATCGACGTGGCCAACGAGATTGCCACGCGCATGGGTGTCGTGACCCAGTGGGAGACGCCGTCGTGGGATGTCATCACCGCCGGCAACTGGAATGACCGCTGGGATGTCTCCGTGGGCTCTATGTCGATCACGGAGGAGCGCGCCCAGGTGCTCGACTTCTCTGAGCCGTACTACTTCACACCCGCGGGCGTGGCCGTGAAGGCGGACGGCGACATCCAGTCGATCGACCAGCTCGCGGGCAAGCGCGTCGGTGTCTGCGGCGCATGCACCTACGAGTTCTACCTCAACCGCACGCTGGTGATCCCGGGCTTCAACTTTGAGTTCCTCGTGCCCGAAGACGTTGAGATCGTCACGTACGACACCGACTCGACGGCGCTTCAGGATCTCAAGCTCGGCCGCGTGGATGCCGTGGTCTCCGCGGTTCCCACGATCGAGGAGGCCATCAAGAAGGGCAAGGAGATCCGCCTCGTTGGTGACCCGGTCTTCCTTGAGCCCCTCGCTGTCGCTGCTGACAAGAGTTCGTCCCTGCCGGTCACGAGCCTGGTAGCCGAGCTCAACCGGATCATCTCGGAGATGCATGCGGACGGAACCCTCAGTGAGCTGTCGATGAAGTGGTACGGCGTCGACATCACCAAGGGCCCGGGCGCCTGATCCATTCATGACAGATCCCTCGACCCGCGAGGCCGTGCCGCG